>NZ_JBSHBP010000032.1:0-95406 GCF_053612065.1 Streptomyces sp. NPDC054765
GCCGGGAGGGCAGTCGTCAGGCGCGCGAAGCGCGTCGAGCCCGCTGCCGCAAGGTAAGCAGGAATCTCCCGGCTTCAGCCGGGAGAGCACTTCAAGAAGCTCGGGTCAAGTCAGAACTGAACCTGTGCGCGGCTCGGACCGCATACCGAAACGAACCTTGAAGAGGAGATCGTCTGCACGTTCAGCCGAGCGTGTCCGGACAGGACGCTTCTGGCGGTCGAGCGGCATATATGCATGCAGCGTATCGGTCATGTCGTCCGATGCACTGACCGCACTGACCGCACTGACCGCACTGACCGCACTGACCGCACTGACCGCACTGACCGCACTGACCGCACTGACCGCATTGATCACGTCGGGCATGTCCACTCCTTTCGGTTATCAGGTGTAGTCATGTCGGCACCGGACATCAGGGCTGCGGCCGGAACAGGCGCAGTACGGGTTCCCCGAACATGTCCACCACCGGTCCCTCAATCCGGAAGCGTTCGAGATTCACCAAGTGGTACTGGACGCCGAACCAGAGAGGCAGCAAAGGAAGGTCGTCGCAGATTCTGCCCTCGGCCTCGCGGTAGAGGGCGTGGCGCTCTGCAGCGTCGGCGGTGGCACGGGCCTTTTCTATGAGACCGTCCACGTCTGTGTTGTGGTAGCGAGTGAAGTTGTCGTCGCCGATCGATGCCGAATGGAAGAGGGGGTACAGGAAGTTGTCGACGGACGGATAGTCGATCGCCCAGGTCATGCGGAACAACGTGTCCGCGTGACCCAGCCAGGCCAGGAACTCGGGCCAGGCCATCGGGCGCGGAGTCACGCTCCAGCCCAGAGCCGAGTTGAGTTGCTCCACCACGGCGGCCACCCAACTGTCGTGGCCGAGACCTGCGTTGTACGTGAAGTCGGTCGTGACGGGGGCGATGCCGTGCTCGTCGAGCAGTGCGCGCGCGAAGACGGGGTCGTAGCGGACGCCCGTGAGGTCCGCGTCGTCGTCACCGCGCAGGGCAGGCGGCAGTATGCGCTGGGCGATCGGCCGGGTACCACTGAACGCCGAGTCGATGACGGCCTGCCGGTCGACGGCCATGGCAACGGCACGACGTACCACAGGGTTGTCAAACGGCTCTATGTCTACGGGGAAGCCGAGGTACTGCATGAGCGCGCAGGGCGTCCGGCGGAAGCGCTCTTCCAGGGACAGGGCATCGGGAATCCGGGCGGGCGGGACCTTGACCACGTCGAGGTCGCCGCGGTGCCAGTCCTGGTAAGCGTCCTCCAGTTCCTCGTAGATGCGGAACTCGAGCCGGTCGAGGTGTCCGCCGCCGCCGTCGGGGAAGGCCGCGTTGCGCGCGTGATAGCCGTCGAACTGCTCCAGGGCCAGGCCGCTACCAGGGACCCACGGGTCGGCGATGCGATACGGGCCGGTGCTGACCGGGTGGACACGGAAGGCTTCGGGGTCGCCCTCGGCGAGTTCTGCGGGGACCGCGGCGGTCACCCGGTGGCCGAAGACCGTCGGGATCTCGTGGAAGGGATGCACGAGCCGGATCCTGAGGTGGCGCGGGGCCGGCGCGGTCACGCCGTCCAGGGTGCGGGCCCGGCCCGAGCGCACCTCCTCGTAGCCCTGGACGCAGGCCAGGTGGTAGGCGAGCTTCGAACCGGTCTCGGGCCGTACGACCCGGGACAGGGAGTACACGTAGTCTGCTGCGGTCACCTCACGGCCGTGGTGGAAGCGGACGCCGGGGCGCAGGTGAAAGTCGACCTGGGTGCCGTCCGCCGACACCTCCCAGTGCTCGGCCGCCGCCGGTCGCGGTTCGCCCGTGCCGGGGTCGTAGTCCAGCAGGGGATCGGCGAGGAACCTGAGCAGGAGGGCGCCGTCGTGCTCGAATCCGTTGCAGGGGTCGATCGAGGAGGGTTCTCCGATGAAGACCCTCACCCGCGAGGGAGCTGCGGCCTCGTGGTCCGGATCTGTTGTGGTGACGGTCATCGAGTGTGTCCTTTTGTGGTTTCCGGGCGGAGCTTGAACATTTCCGGAGCAGCCAGTTGTCTTGCGAGGGCGAAGATCTCCTCCGGGGTGTCGGCCACGGACACCACGCGGACGAGATTGCTCGCTGTGCCGGCGGCGGAATCCACCACCGAGTTGCGGGCGGCGACGTGATAGACGCTGCGGATCCCAGGCACGGCCCGGAGTGTCTCGGCGTCCGGAGCCACGTCGATGAGGTGGCGGCCGTCGGGGGGCTGGGGCGTCAGGTACGCCGACCAGCGCCGGCATGTGACCTCGGTCCGCGGAGTACGGCCGACGGAGAGCCGGGCCAGGTTGAGTGGCAAGTCGTAGTCGGCGGCCAGCAGCAGCTGTTCGGGGACGCTGCCGCCGACCCGGCCGTTCACCTCAATGATGCGAGGACCGTCCGCGGTGAGCTTCACCTCGGTGTGTGTCGCGCCGAACCGCACGCCCAGGGCTTCGTGCGCTGCGCGCACGTGTGCGACCGTGTCGGCGTGGTCCGCCTCCGGTCGGAGGGCCGGGAGGATGTGGCCGTTCTCGCGGTATGGAGGGGAGAGCGGCAGCTTGTCGGAGACCGCCAGGACATGGACTTCGCCGTCCACCACCAGCGCCTCTACGGACAGGTAGTCCCCCAGTTTCCCGTCCGCCTGCTCAGGGTCGCCGACCAGTTCCTCCTCCAGCAGCATGACCGGCCGGTGGTGCGCGATCCGGGAGTCGGCGAGCGCGAGGTCGCGGGCCCGCCGCCAGACGTCCGCCAGCACTGTCGCGCGCGGGATGCGGAACGTGGTCGAGCTTCCCATGCCGACCGACGGTTTCAGTACGGCGGGAAATGTGCAGGAGGCCGCGGCGTCCGCCACGTCTTGCTCGGAGTGCAGTTCGAAGACCGCCGGTGTGGGCAGCCCGCCACCCCGCAGCCGGGCGCGCTGCCGCCGCTTGTCCTGCAGGGCATCGAGGACGTCCGGTGGGTTGGCAGGGAGACCGGCACCGTGGGCGACGCGCTGGGCCAGGTGCACCACGCGCTCGCTGAAGGCGAGCACGCCGGCTGCGCCGCCGGCGTCCACCAGGTCGGTCAGTGCCCGAGGAACATCCTGCGGCGTGTCTACCGCAACGAGCGTGCCGCCTGCGTCTTCGACTGCCCGCAGGGCGGCGACCCGCCGTTCGCGGGCCACTGCCGGTTCCACGTCGAGCCAGACCACGTGGACGGCGAACTCGTCGAGCAGTGAGGGCAGATAGAGGGACGGATGAGGTCCGCCCGGTGCATCGGCTATCACGAGGGGAGGCTTGGTCATCGAGCTGCTCCTTCCTTGAGGTCCCGACCGCCCGCCGAGGGCGATTCCGGCAGTCCGAGTTCCGAGCGCAGGGACGCCTCTCGGGCCGCGAGGCGGAGTGCCGCTCGCTCGCGCAGCGGGGCGGGCCAGTGGACGACTCCGTACAGCAGGACTGGTGTGCAACCGCGGGCGAGCTTGGCGTCGTAGGTGCCGCTGCTGAAGAAGTAGCGCTTGATCCCGTGCTCGATGCCCCACAGGATCGGCTCGTAGTACACGGCGTTGAAATACGTGAACCTGGTGTCAGTCGCGGAGTAGTCGAAGCCCGCGAGGCGCATGTACAGCCGTTCGCCGTCTACCAGGCCGAGGCTCATGCCGATGGGCTGCCCGTCCTGTTCACACACGAAGACGCGCACCCGGTCTTCCACGGTGGCACGCAACTGGGCGTAGTCGCGCAGGATGGACTCGACCGTCCCCGCGACGCCGTAGCGTTCCCGCAGCCTCAGTTGCAGTTGTGCCGTGGCCTCGTCCAGGTCCTGGGTGCCGTACAGGACACGTGTGGTGATTCCTCCCTTGGCGAACTGTCTGCGCTCTCGCCGGACCATGCCGCGCCGCGAGGTGCTCAGCGTTGCGAGGTAGTGCTCGAAGTCGGGCCAGCCGCCGACCAGTTCGGTCTGCGCGGCAACAAGGAAGGGGGCTGGGGTGCCCAGCGCGTCGGCGAGGTCCTGGGCCGCGTCCTCGGCGAGATAGAGGAATCCCGTCGCGACGCAGCCCTCCGCCTCGGCCAACTCCACGGCCGCACGTGCCAACGCGCCGCGCTGGGCCGAGCGCAGCGCGGCATCTGCCTCGGGGTCGGTCAGCAGCACGCAGTGAGCGCCGGACACCGCTGCAACGGCGCTGGGGAACAGCGGGGTGGAGCCGGGCGCTGTGCCGGTGTCCGGCCGGGCCTTCCCGGCCGGCCCGGCGTCCGTGGCCGGGCCGTCGAGGAGCGCCTGGAGGTTGTAGAGCGACATCACCTGGTCGTCGCGTACGACGCGCAGGGAGGCCAGGCCCACCGTTCGGCCTCGCTCGTCCTCCAGAGTGATGTGCCGCAGCAGGCCGCCCGAGGATGCCTCGCAGTAGCGCAGCCACGCGGGTGAGTCGTACAGCGTCCCCGAGGCGAGGAGCGGTTCGAGCGCATCCAGCGGAAGATCGTCCACGCTGTGGTGGACCCGTGTGGTGAACAGCGCGGCAGGGGTCATGGAAGCATCAGCCTTCCGGAGAGCAGGGATGTGACCTCACCACCCAGCAGCACAGCGCCGTCGTCCATGATGCGCAGGAGCAGATGGCCTTGCCGCGTCGGGTCCTGGGGCCCCTGGCGGACACGGATGTCGCCGCGGATGCCGTCCAGCGCCGCCAGAGCCCCGACCCCCAGAACCGCCCCTCCGGTCGCGCTGTCCTCCGCGCCCGACAGGGACGTGGTAAAGACCCGTACGCGCCACTCATCGGTGCCGTCGGGCGCCGATAGCACCAGGCCGTTGGTCCGCGTCCTGGCACACAGTTCCAGGACGTCTTCCGCGTCGATCCGGATGGCCGTGAGCTGGCCGGCGTCCGCGCAGCGCAGCTGGATCCGGCTGCGGGACTGACGGATGATCACCGGCTCTGCCGAGTACGCCGGATCCGCGTGGACGAAGTGCGGCCAGTCGGTCTTCTCCAGTTCGGGCGGCCCGGTGTCCACGTGACGGGCCCAGCTGATGGGGCCCTCGCGGTGGACCACCAACTGCTCGCCGCGCTCGTGCCGTACGCACCAGGGTGTGCGGTCCGGCACGTCCAGGGCGGTCAGCACGGCCAGCGAGGTCTGCAGACACTGCCCGAGCTCCTCGGCGGGCGAGAAGGTGCGCAGCACCACACTGCCGGAGTCGACCGAGGTGATGAACGCCGTGTCCGGCACGCCCAGCACCTCGGCCGAGGTTGCCAGGTCGGCGACGGGCAGCCCAGGCGGGACCACCACGGTGTGGTTGCCGCCGGTCGTTCCGCGTGCGAAGACCCGGCCCCACCACGTTTCACCATTCAGCGGTCCGGCCGACTGGTCCGTCCCGGGGATCATCCGTCGCTCCGTGCCGCGGCCGCCTCCGCTGTCAGGGCCTCGGCCAGAACGGAGACGGAGCGCAGCAACTCGTCCTCCGAGATGGTCAGGGGCGGGGTCCACTTGACGACCGCGCCGTCCGCACCGCCACGCAAGGCAAGCACACCGAGCTCCCGCATCCGGCGGACCACGGACCGGGTGAAGGCCCCCCGGTCACCGCCAGGCGCTGCCGCGACCCGGACCCCGGTCATCAGACCGCGCCCGATCGTCTCCACACGCACCTCCGGAACACCGAGGCCGCCCACAGCCCCCACCAGAACGTTGCCCAGCACGGCGGCGCGCTGCGGCAGTTGCTCGCCGAGCAGCGTGTCGATGACCACCGAGCCTGCGGCGCAGGCGACAGGGTTCGCGGAGAATGTACTGGTCTGGCGCAGCGGCGGGATGGCCTGGAGCAGTTCCCGAGGCCCGGCGACCAGCGAGACCGGCAGTCCGCCGCCCAGTGCCTTGCCCAGCACGAGGAGATCCGGCACGACGTCCTCATGCTCGAAGCCGAACATCGCCCCGGTGCGGCCGAATCCGGTGAAGATCTCGTCGACGATCAGCAACATGCCATGCCGTGCGGTGAAGTCGCGCACCTCGGAGAGCAGCCCCGGAGCGGCGGCCTGCATACCGCCGGCACCCTGGACCGTCTCCACGATCAGGCCCGCCACGTCGCCCGCGCCGAAATCAGGGTGTTCCAGGATGCGTTGGCCGAAGTCGTGGCCCGGCTCAGGGGCCGCTCCAGGCGGTACGTAACCGGGCGCAGCGGAGTACGGCAGGGACAGTCCGGCCACGGGGATCTCTGTGACCCCCGAACGGAAGCCGGCGTTGCCGGTCACGGTCAGCGCACCTGCGGTCTTGCCGTGGTAGCCCCCGAGGAAACCAAGGATCTGACGTCGGCCAGTCGCGGCGCGCGCCACCTTCAGGGCGGCCTCCACGGCCTCGGACCCGGTGGTGCACCACAGCAGGACGGGATCGTCCCAGGGCAGCAACGGGGCGAGCCGCTCCGCCAGGTCGGCGCGCGCCGGGCAGCCATACTGCCAGCCGCCGTGCGCGAAGGAGGCCAGCTGCTCCTGCATCGCCGACAGAACCGAAGGGTGCCCGTGTCCCAGCGCGAGGACGCCCGATCCCGCGGTGAGATCGAGGTACTGCCGCCCGTCCTCGCCCCATACAGTGCAGCCCTGAGCGCGTGTCAAGGCGATGCCGATGTCGGAGCGGATGGTGTGTGCCATAGAAGGACTTTCCCGGCGTACCAACGTGTCCAGGGTGCGCCCCGCGGCGGGTTCCGGCGCGGTGGGCGCCGTGTCTGCGGCAGTGGTGATCAGATCCATCCGCGCTCCTTGACCAATGCTTCCACCCGGGAGACGAGGGCCTCGGTGATGGCCTTGCCCTTCTCCGCGGTGGCGGCGCGTGGATCTCCGAGCACCCCGGACGGCACGTCCTCAGGGCGGAACCGCACCACATGGTGGGCGCGCTTGCTGACATGCAGGTCATCCCGGGTCAGGTCGCCGCTCGGCAAGGTGCCCGCGGCTACCCGGTCGGTACGCACCCGCTCCGGATACCAGTGCAGGAACACTGAGGTGAGGCCCTCCCCGCCGTGCGACTCGTTGGTGGAGTCCGACACTTCGCGGATGACGTCACTGACCAGCTGCGCCCACTCGACGACGACGACATCGGTGCCATGCCGTTCCACCAGCGACCGGGCGGCGACCAGCAGGGGCTCGTGGTTCTCGTCGTGCCCGTTGAGGATCAATAGCCGGTTGCTGTAGGGCACCACGGTCTGGGCCATGGCCTCCACCTGTCCGGTCAGTACCGAGGCGGGGACGCGCTGGCTGCCGGGCCAGTCCTGGAACGCGTGCAGCACACCTGTGCGCACGCTGCCCAGGATCACTGCGCCGTGCTCGGCGGAGGAAAACTCCGCGAGCCGTTCCACCACCAGGGTGTCCGCGGCGAGCGGGAGGTGCGGTCCATGCTGCTCGGTGCTACCGGTGACCAGCAGCCAGTAGGGAACCCCGGGTGCCCGGTCGGCGAACTCTGTCCAGGACAGGTCCTCGAGCCGGGTGGGGTCTGCTGAAGTCGTCGTCACGACAGTCGTCCTCCGTCGACGATCACGGTCTGACCCGTGATGTAGCTGTTGAGTGGGGAGAGCAGGAAGGAGATCGCCTCGGCCACCTCCGCCGCCTCGGCCAGTCGGCCGACCGGTATCTCCTGTCGGTAGCGGGCGATGGCCTGCGGCGAGTCCGGCCAGTGCGGGTTGGCGATCTTGCCCGGTGACACGTCGTTGATCAGGACGCCCTGGTGTGCGTAGCGCACACCGAACGTGCGCACCAGGGCCGCAACGCCCGCCTTCGCCGCTGCGTACGCCGATCCGGCCGTGGTTCTGCCGGTGTGCCCGGCGGCTGAGCCGACCGCCACCACCCGTCCGGAGCCGGCGGCCGCCATGGCTGGGACCAGCGTCCGCAGCAACAGGAAGCAGCTCGTCAGATTGGTGTCCAGGACCCGTCGGAACAACTCGGCCGGAACCTCGCTCTCCGGGATCATGGAGCCGTCCGCTGCCTTGGGTGACCAGCCGTGGCACATCACCAGGCCGGCAGGCGCGCCGCGCTCCGCCAGCAGCCGGTCGAGGGCCTTCTCCAGTGCGTTCTCGTCGGCCAGATCGACCTCGATCGAGGCGGCCGCAGCATGCCGGGGAGGCGTGCGGTCGAGGACCACTACATGGTGTCCTTCGGCCAGCAGCCGCTGCGTCACTGCCGAGCCCAGGAATCCGGAGCCTCCGCTGACCACCGAGTACCGGCCGCGATCGTTTTCAGCCGTCTGCGCAGTCACAGCACATCCACGGGGACGTAGCGGGCGAAATCATCGAGGGCGCCGGGATGCGACGTGGCCGCGGAGGAGACCCCCCGCAGTTCCGTGACTCCACCCGAGAGCAGGGCCAGGACGAACGCCGCGAAGACCACCCGGTGGTCAGGCGGAAGGCTGACGTGGCGCGGCGCCGTCGGCCGGTGGGGTTCGACGACCAGGCCGTCGGCCGTGGCTTCGGCCCGCGCCCCGAAGTCGTGTAGCAGTCGGACCGTCGTGGCGATCCGGTCGGTGTCCTTGCCCCGCATCTCGCTCGCGTCGCGGATGACGGTGCGGCCTGTGACAGCCGTGGCGAGCGCGGCAACCAAAGGCAGTTCGTCGATGGCGCTCTGCACCAGCCGCGGCCCGGCGACCTCGGTACCGGTGAGGCCCGTCGGCAGGCTGACGACGAGGTCAGCCACCGGCTCCGGGCCGTCGTCGGACACCGGCAGTTCACGGACCTGGACGCCCATGGTGCGCAGGATGCGCAGGAATCCCGTCCGGCGTGGATTCACGCCGACCCGGCGCAGCGTCAGCTCCTGGCCCGCCTGCGGCGAGGCCAGGTGCAGTGCGGTGAGCAGAGCGGCACCCGACGGGTCTCCGGGTACGGCGAACTCGAACGCACGTGGCCGGGCCGGGGTGACAAGCAGTTCGGTATCGCTCTCCGTCACCGGCACGCCGGTCCAGCGCAGGAGGCGCTCAGTGTGGTCCCTTGCCGGAGTACGACGGGTGATGCGCACCGGCCCGGATGCCTGTGAGCCGGCGAAAAGCAAGGCCGACACCGGCTGGGCGGAGTCCACCGCAACGTCGACCGTGCCCCCGCTCAGCCGGCTGCCGCGCACCCGGACCGGTAGCCGTCCCGGCTCCCCCAGTTCGGTGAGGTCGGCGCCGAGCTCCCGCAGCGGCTGGACAACCTCCGCCATGGGACGCGCGCGCAACAGTTCGTTGCCGGTGACCGTGCAGTCCGCTCCGCTGCCTGCCAGGATCGCCAGCAGCAGCCGCGACGTCGTCGCACTGTTCCCGGTGTCCAGGACCAGACCCGAGCCCCGCAGCCCCTCCAGGGCCCGGCCGGTGATCTCCGCCGTGGCGGGACCGGTGGCCCGGATCCCGACACCCAGCGAGGTCAACGCGCGCAGGTTGGCGCGTATGTCCCGGCAGTTGGCGAGACCGCGGATCCGGGAGGTGCCGTGGGCCAGAGCGGCGAGCAGCGTGGCGCGCTGGCTGATTGCCTTGTCCGGATGCGGGGTGAGGTCCCATTGCCTGTAGTCCGGGGCGTGCGGGACGTGTACGCGGATCCGGTCCGCGAGCTGCCCGGTGGGGCCGAACAGCTGAGACATGAGCGGCTCGTGCGAAGTCGCAACTGTCATTGGTGCCTGCTCATCGACTCGATCAGTTCGTCGTCGTCCAGCGGTCGCTCCAGCCGTTCGCCGGCGACGGGCGGGTGGGGCACGCGACCGGGCTGCTGCTGCGCGTAGCTGGTGTAGCGATGCCGCTTCCGCTGAAGCCCCAGGCTCTCTTCAGGGATGAAGGTCTCCTTGGTGATCCGCAGGTCCCCGTTACTGACCGCCTCGTCGACCAGCGCTTGGCCGCGGTCGGTCCGGGTGATGAGCAGTGACGCCTTCTCGGTCCGCCGGGTGTCGCGGCTGGTCCGGAAGATGTTGGGATCGCCGTCCGCGATCGAGACGTCGGCCAGTCCACTCCACCAGTCGGGGCAGGCCAGGCAGCGGAACGTCTTGAACTTCTTGAAATCTACGACCAGTTCGTGGAACGGGAGGGAGTGGCGGTCACTCTCGCGGTCCCAGACGGTGAACTCGCCGGGGTACTCGCCCGCCCGGTACTTCATGCCCGTGACCTCGACCAGCGGGAGCCCCAGACGCTCCTCGATCAGATACTCCGTGCCCTCGCGACGAGTGTTCGACGCGCAGCCGATCTCCACGGTGAAGGCGATGCGTTCGGCTGTCTCGAGTGGCTCCGGAAGGTTGCGCATACGGTTGATCGCTTCGATCTGGCAGGCGAGACCGACGACACCGATCCGTTCGTAGGGCGTGTCCCGGAGGATCTGCAGGTTGGGGGTGATGCAGTAACTGGCCTGTGCGCAGGAGACGATCTCCTCCACCGTGGTCGCGAGTTTGGGTTCTGGCACCCACGGGCGCTCCGCGTCCCGGCCCACGACCAACGCGGCGTCGATCTCACCGCGATTGAGGGCGGAGACGAGCAGCGCGGTGGCGGCCCCGCCCGCCGAAGCGGCTTCCTTGACCCGGGGCTCGGACGCCTGCGCGGAGTAGGTGTTGCGGACGATGCCGGTCCAGCGTTCCTCCACCTTCCTCGTCCGGCCGAAGAGACGCTGTTCGGACTCAGGAACCGCAGTGTCGCGGCCGGGGCACACGTCGGTGCACAGCGAGCACGTCCCGCAGACGTCCTCGGCGGCACCCGGGGCGGGAGTGGGAGTCGGCTGGTCGGGGGAGATGGCAAGGACGTTTTCCGGGCAAACGGCGGCGCACGCACCGCAATTGGCACAGAGGCCGGCGGTTAACACGCTGTCGCGTAGCTCAGCGAAGGTCATCAGAAGAACCCAATCGGTAGCTCAGGCGGTGAAGGGCTCCGAACGGTCGGCGCCGAGGGCGGCATCATTCGGCCGCGGCCAGGGTGTCGCGCAATTGATCCAGGTGATCGCGGTCGTGTCCGGCCAGGACTGCTAGGAGGACGCGCAGCGATTCGGCTCCCCGGTAGGAGAGGACACCTTTGCGATCGAGATCCTGAGAACTGAGTGAACGGACCAGTGCGACGGTGTTCCGGCGCGACACCGCGAATCGCTCCAGCGCGTCTTCCGCCGGCTCCACGCTGAAGAACCTGGACCAGGGATCCGAGTCATAGCCGAAAATTTCCGGCGTGTCCTCGGTGAGAATAGATCGTATACGAACAGCGTTGACGGCTTCATTGTCCGCCAGATGGTGAACGATCTGCATTGCGTTCCATTCACCGTCACTCGGCGCGACCGTGAGCTTGTGCGCCGGAACGGACTTCACCAGCTTTCGGGCAGTTGCGGGAGCCGCGTCAAGGAGTTCCAGGACGCCTTCACCGGCAGTCAGCAACTCATAGGCTCGACGTTGGCCAGGAGTGCAGAAATCGAGCGAGATCTGGTGTTCTGCCCAGGAGCGAACTTCCTGGTCCTGTGAATTCTCAAAGAGTCGATCGAGCGCGCTGGCCCAGTCGATGGAAGGCATGGTGGGGTGGCCTCCGAATGAAGGGAACCGAAGAATGAGGAGTCAGGCAGGAACGGTCTCGTTGTGTGCGTCCCCGTCACGCTTCAGATCGACGCGGTCACCGAAAAGACGCTGCCGCAGAAGGAAAGTCGAGGCGAGGAAAATGACGAGATAACAGGCGGCGACAGAGGCGTACACCAAAGCGGTGAACGGTATCCCGCGGTTGCTCGCGAACTCTCCGGACAATGGCAGAAGGGCGACCGCGGTGACGGAGATGGAAAATTCCTGCGTGATGAACAGCCGGCCAAGGATCCCCTCCGCGGCACGCATCTGAAGGAATGTGTCCAAGGTGGTAGCGCCGAGCGTGGTGGCGACGCCCAGCAGCCAGAAGGAAAGGCCCGCGACCCACAAGGTGGAACCCGCCGTAAGCATGAGCAGGGCCGCCACCGACACGGCGCAGGCGACGCCCACCAGATAGGTGCGTGTGGCGAGCCGACGGGCGAGGGTGATTGAGCACAGCGCGCCGACGGCGACACCGCCGTCCAGAACGGCAATGCCATATGCCCCCCCGTGCGCCCAGTGGTTGACGGGCGCGACCAGCACTGCGGCGAGAGCCGCGATGGTTGCCGGCATTCCGCTCAGGACCAGATGCACACAGAGGCCCGGCACGGTCTTGAGGGCCCGTCCCAGCTGTTGCCAGCTCTCGGTAAGGCTGGCCGGACGGGCCGAGGGGTCGTCGGGCCCGCTCTCAGGGCCGCCACCCGGCAACTCTTTGAGGGCGGCGAACCCAAGTGTCCCGACGAAGAAGAAGACGGTCAGCACGCACAGGACCACACCGCTCGAAAAGAACGCCGCCAACAGGGCAACGATGCCCAGACCCGTCAGCTTCGCTGCCGGGAGGAAGGCCGCACGCAAGGCGTTGATGCGCTTGAGCTCCGACAGGGGCGATACCTGTCGGGACAGCACAAAACTAGCTGAACGATACTGCGGGCGAATGAACGCCGAGATGACGAAAGCAATCATCAGCGGCAACTGCGTGTCGGTCAATAACAGGAACAGGCCGCCGAGGAGCACGGATAAACAACGCACGGAGTTCGTGAGCAATGCCACGCCAAGCGTGCTGTAGCGATCGAGGACACTGCCGCCGACGAGTTGGCCGACGAATCCGATTGCATACTCGAGGGCCACTAAGAGTCCGAAAGTGGCGGCACTTTCGGTTTTTTCGTAGAAGGCCAGGCCCACTGCTAGTGTGAATCCGCCGACTCCGATATTAGTGAGGGTGAAACCGGCGAGATAGACAGGAATTGCCTGTTCTGCGCGTAACCTGCTCATCGGGCCCGAAGTGGCGTCTGAAAAGTGCGTATGCCAGGGATGTGCAAGGTGTACCTCTCAGCTTGAGCCGGACTGCTGTCAATCACGCTGAACAGCAAGGCAATTAGCCCCGCGCCCAAGATTCTTGCCAGTACCACCGATCTCATTCAAGGGCCGTCTCAACATGTGAGACGCGGGCAGAGGGTTTTGCCGCCGCATTACGGTTGATCGTCGGAGGTTATGCCGAATGCTGCGTATTTTGCCGAGCGGTTACTGCGCGTAACGGAAGGGTGCGGCGTGTGATACACGAAGGGTGGCCGAAAATACTGGCTAAATTTGTACGCATACGATTGCCTCGGAATTTTTCGTCGGCACACGTTGTGGTCGGCAGGCTCACCGCGCCGTCCGGGGGGCGTGTCCGAGCCCTGAGGATCGCCGCCTCGGGCCGCCGCATCGTGACCGGGTGCGGTGCCCTCCTTGGGTAGGCTTCCGGACATGGCCAGGCCCAATAAGCGCACCACCCTCCGCGAGGTGGCCGAGGCCACCGGCCTCTCCACCGCGGCCGTCTCCTACGCACTGCGCGGCAAACATGTCTCCAAGGAGACCGAGGAGCGGGTGCGCAAGGCCGCCGCGGACCTCGGTTACGAGGCCGACCCGATCGCCCGCGCCCTCGCCAGCGGCCGTACGAGCACGGTCGGGGTGCTCGCCGGTGATCTGCAGGACCTGTGGCAGCAGCAGCTGATGGCGGCGATAGGGCGCGAGCTGCTGGCGGGTGACCGCTATGCGCTGATCCTCGACGCGGGCGGCGACCCCGTGCGCGAGCTGTCCCTCGCCAAGCAGCTGCGCGACCAGCGGGTGGACGGCCTCCTGGTCTCCCCCGTCGATCCGTCCGCCGAGGGCTGGTCGAAGATCGCTGACGCGGTGCCGGTGGTCTCCATCGGTGACGCCCTGAGCCGGGCCCGTACGGCCGGGGAGGTGCTCTTCGACAACCGCGCCGCCATCGACGCCGTCCTGGACTACCTCCGCGGTCTGGGCCACCGCCGGGTCACCGTACTGACCCCCACCGGCCCCTCCACCCCCGACCGTCCCGCCGACGTCTATGTGCGCGAGGCCGCCGACCGTCTCGGGATCGAGGTCGAAGTCCTGCCCTGTCCGCAGGAGTTGGGCGAGGCGACGGCGATGGCCCGCCGTGTCCTGGTCAACAGCCCGGACGGCCGCCGGCCCGCCGGTCTCGCCCCGCCCACCGCCGTCTTCTGCTTCTCCGACTCCATCGCCTACGGCGTCTACGCGGCCGCCGCCGAG
Source organism: Streptomyces sp. NPDC054765 (assembly GCF_053612065.1). Classification (NCBI taxonomy): domain Bacteria; kingdom Bacillati; phylum Actinomycetota; class Actinomycetes; order Kitasatosporales; family Streptomycetaceae; genus Streptomyces; species Streptomyces sp. NPDC054765. The sequence continues at coordinate 14,002 of NZ_JBSHBP010000032.1, forward strand.
GCCTCCCTCACCGTCGGCCGTGACCTCTCCGTCGTCGGCTTCGACGACCACCCCGTCTCCCGGGTCCTCACCCCGCCCCTGACCACCGTCGACTGGGGCCTGAACGACATCGCCAAGGAGGCCGCCCGGCTCGCGGTCGCCGCCATCGAGGGCCGCCGGGTCCGCCGCAAACGCATCCTGTGCGCCCCGCGCCTGTCGGAGCGCGGGTCGGCGGCGGAGCCGCGGGGATGAGCGCCGGACAGCCGCCGGGCGTGTTCCGGCCCGTCTTCCGCGGTGCGCCGCGCTGCAGTGCTTTCCTGGACACCGAGCGGCTGTTCCCGTTGCCGGACACCGAGCGGCTGTTCCCGCTGTTCGGACTGCCGCGCCACTACGGCGGCCCGCCGCCCGCGTGAGGCGGGGGCCGCGCAGGGGCCTCAGTCCAGCTTGTGCTTCTTCAGCCAGGCAGCCGCCACCCGGTCCGGGTCCTGCTTCTCCTTGTCGACGAGGCGGTTGAGTTCGGTGAGGTCGGCGGTGGTGAGGGTGTTGCCGAGCCGGGCGAGGGCCTTGCGGACCTTGGAGTCGGCCTTGCGGGCGGCGATCAGCGGGACGATGTGCTGGGCGGGGATGAGGTGCTTGGGGTCTTCGAGCAGCACCCAGCCGTTCTCCGCGGTGTCGACATCGGTGGTGAAGACATTGCCGATATCGATGTCGCCCTTCTTCAGCGCGCCCTTGACCAGCGGCCCGGACGAGTCGAGCGCCTTGAACTCCTTGAATTCCACGCCGTACTGCTCCTTGAGGCCGACGACCCCGACGACCCGCTTCTTCATCTCCGCGGCCGCGCCGAAGATCAGCTTGCCGTTGACCTTGCGCAGATCGGCGAGCGTCTTGAGGCCGTAGCGGTCGGCGGTCGCGCGGGTCACGGCGAAGCTGTCGCGGTCCTCGGCGGCCGCGTACGGGAGGACTTCGAGGCCGTCGGGCAGCACCGCGGCCAGCGCGTTCTGCATCGCGCCCGCCTCGGTCTCGGTGGCCTTCTTGTCGAGATAGAGCAGCAGGCTGCCCTGGTATTCGGGGAGCAGGTCGATATCGCCGGAGCGCAGCGCGGGGACCACGATCTCGCGGGAGCCGAGGTTCGGCTTGACGGTGGTCTTGACCCCGGCGGCGTTCAGCGCGCCCGCGTAGAGGTAGCCGAGAACCTGGTTCTCGGTGAAGTTGGCGGTGCCGATGACCAGTCCGCCGCTGCTGCTGCCGCTGTCGCCGCCGGCGCCGTCCCCCTTGAGGGAGGTGATGCCGGAGGAACAGGCGGCCAGCAGCGGGGCCGAGGCGCCGGCGAGGAGAGTGGTCAGGACGGTACGACGGTTCATGGGCGGGGCTCCTCGGGACGTACGTAGGGGCTGGGCGGCAGGTGCTCAGCGGGCGGTGGCCGGGCGGCCGCGGAACAGCAGCCGGGTCAGGCCGCCCAGAGCCAGGTCGGCGGCCACGGCGAGCACGGCGACCAGGACCGCACCACCGAGGACCTGCACCAGGTCGCGCTGCGCCAGCCCGTCGAAGACATAGCGGCCCAGCCCGCCGAAGCTGACATAGGCGGCGATGGTGGCGGTGGCGACGACCTGCACGGTCGCCAGCCGCACGCCGGTCATGATCAGCGGCAGGGCGAGCGGGAGTTCGACCTGCCAGAGGATCTGGCGGCCGCGCAGCCCCACGCCCTTGGCGGCGTCCTTGACCTCGGGGTCGACGGCCGCCATCCCCGCGTACGTATTGGTGATGATCACGGGCACGGCGAGCGCGACCAGCGACACATACACCGGCCACACGCTCAGCCCGCCGGCCAGGAACACCAGGGTGACCAGGCCGACGGTGGGCAGCGCCCGGCCGAACGAGGAGAGGTTGACGGCGAGGAAGGCGCCGCGGCCGGTGTGCCCGATGAGCAGACCGACCGGCAGCGCGATCACGGCCGCGGCGAGGGTGGCGAGCACCGAGTACTCCAGGTGCTCCAGGATGCGGGTGGCGATGCCCTCGGGGCCCGACCACTGGGCGGAGCTGGTCAGCCAGGAGGCGAGGTTCTTCAGGAGTTCGAGCATCGGCGCGTCACGCTGCCTTCCGCCACTTGAAGGTGCGCTGCCGGGTGGTGCCGCGGCGCCAGGGGGTGCACAGCCACTGGACGGTCACCAGCAGCGCGTCGGCGACCAGGGCGAGCAGCAGGGTCAGGGCCACCCCGGCGATGACCGGGGTGGGGAAGTTGCGCTGGAAGCCGTCGGTGAAGAGCTGGCCGAGGCCGCCGTATCCGATGTAACTCGCCACGCTGACCAGGGAGATGGACATGACGGTGGCGACCCGTACGCCCGCCATGATCACCGGGAGGGCGAGCGGCAGCTCGACGGTGAGCAGGGTGCGCAGCGGCTTCGTCCCCATCGCCTTCGATGCCTCACGGGCCCTGACCGGGACCGCGTCCAGGCCCTCGACGGTGTTCCGCACCAGCACCACCAGGGTGTATGCGGTCAGGCCGGCGATGGCGGTGGTGCGGGTGAGGCCGGTGACCGGCAGGAGGAGGACGAAGAAGGCGAGCGAGGGGATGGTGTAGAGGATGTTGGACGCGCCGAGGATGGCGGCGCGCAGCGGCCGCACCCGGTGGGCGAGGACCGCCAGCGGCAGGGCGATCAGCAGGCCGAGGAGGACGGCGGGCACGGCGGTGGCGAGGTGATCGGCGGTCAGCCGGGCCATTTCACCGGCATGGTCGGGGAACCAGCCCCACTCGATGGTCATGCGGGGCGCTCCGTGGCGGCGGCGGTCGTGCCCGGCGTGGTGTGCTCGGAGCCGGCGGCCCCGGGAACGGTGTGCTCGGAGCCGGGGGGCCGGGGTGCGGGGTGTTCGCAGTCGCGCGTCTCGGGTGCGGTGTCCCGGGAGCCGGGCGTCCCGGGAGCGGTGGGCCCGGCGGCCGCCGCCCGGCCGGCCTCCGCGTGGCTGCGGCCCGCCCGGTCGTGGATCGCGTCGCGGGAGGTGAGGCCGGTCAGCACCCCGTCCTCGGAGACCCGGGCGACGGCGGCGGCGGGGGAGGAGACCGCCTCGTTGAGCGCCGAGAGCAGCGAGTCGGTGTCGCGCAGTGGCCGTACGGCTTCCAGGGGCGCCTCGCCGGCCGTTCCGCCGGCGGGCAGTGCGTCGGCGTCCAGCCAGCCCAGCGGTTCGCCGCGCGGCGAGGTCACCAGGCGCCAGCGGTCGCCGCTGCGGGATATCGCGCTGACCGGCTCGTCCGCGCGTATCGCCCGGCCCGGTGCGTACGGCACGTCCGCGAGGCTGGTGAGCGAGAGCAGCTTGAGCCCGCGCTCGGCGCCCAGGAAGCCGGCGACGAAGTCATCGGCGGGGCGGGCCAGCAGCTCGGCGGGCTCGGCGCACTGGACGAGCCGGCCGCCGGTGCGGAAGACCGCGATCCGGTCGCCCAGGCGGACCGCCTCGTCGATGTCGTGGGTGACGAAGACGACGGTCTTGCGCAGCTCCTCCTGGAGCCGCAGCAGCTCGTTCTGCAGCTGGGTGCGGACGACCGGGTCGACCGCGCCGAACGGCTCGTCCATCAGCAGCACCGGCGGATCGGCGGCGAGCGCACGGGCGACGCCGACGCGCTGCTGCTGGCCGCCGGAGAGCTGGTGCGGATAGCGCTTGCCGGCGTCGGCGGGCAGGCCCACCAGCTCCAGCAGCTCGGCGGCGCGGGCGCGGGCCTTGCGCCTGCCCCAGCCCAGCAGCAGGGGGACGGTCGCGATGTTGTCCAGGACCGTACGGTGAGGGAAGAGACCGGACTGCTGGATCACATAACCGATGCCGCGGCGCAGCTCGGCGGCGTCCGCCTCCAGGATGTCGCGGCCGCCGACGCTGATCGTGCCGGAGGTCGGCTCGACCATGCGGTTGACCATCCGCAGGGTGGTGGTCTTGCCGCACCCCGACGAGCCGACGAGGACGGTGACACCGCCCTCGGGCAGGTCCAGGGACAGATCGTCCACGGCGGTCGTGCCATTCGGGTATCGCTTGCTGACTGCGTCGAACTTGATCATCCGCTGCCCCTTGCCCGGCCTGCATAGTGTCATGCAGAGTCGTAGGCACGTGAATAGAAGTCAATAGGCAGAAGTGAATCGCCTGCTACCTCTGCTGTCCCGCCTGTTGCTTCGGCTCACCGTACGGAACGAGGTGTCGGACTTCTGTCCATAAAGCGCGTTATAAGAGGGAGTTGAGCCCCTTGGTTTCCCACATGCTGGACAACGGTCCCCGTGCCGGCCGGCCCATCACCCTGGACGGCACCGGTCTGCGCACCGCCGGCATCGCCGCCCTCGCGGAGCGCACCGCCCACCCCACGGCGCCCGACCCCAAGGCCTTCGCCCGCGCCGAGGAGTCCTGGGAGACCGCCCGCCGCCTCGCCGCCACCGGCCGGGTCTACGGGCGCAGCACCGGCGTCGGCGCCAACCGCACGGAAGACGTCGGGGCCGCCGACGCCGAGCACGGCCTGCGGCTGCTGCGCAGCCACGCCGGCGCGATCGGCGATCCGCTGCCCGCCCGCGAGGTCCGCGCCATGCTCGCGGTCCGCGCCAATCAGCTGCTGGCGGGCGGCGCGGGCCTCAACCCCGCCGTCATCACCTCCCTCCTGGCCGCCCTGGACGCCGGCGCCCACCCCGTCGTCAACGAACACGGCGCCGTCGGCACCGGCGACCTGGCCGCCCTCGCGCAGACCGGACTCGCGCTGGCCGGCGAACACCCCTGGCACTGTGCGCCCGGCGGCCGGGTCCCCGCCCCCATCGCCCTCGACAACAACGACGCCCTGGCGCTGATCAGCAGCAACGCCCTCACCCTGGGCCAGTCCGCGCTGGCCCTCGACGAACTGCGCCGGCTGCTGGCCGCCTCCCTCCCCATCGCGGCGCTCTCCCTCCTCGCGGTCGGCGGCTCGTACGAGCCCTTCGCCGAGCCGGTCATGCTCGCCCGCCCGCACCCCGGCTCCGCGGCCGCCGCCGCCCGGCTGCGCGCGCTCTCCGGCGTCCCGCCCCGCCCGGCCCCGCCCCTCGGCCGTATCCAGGACCCGTACGGCTTCCGCTGCATCCCGCAGATCCACGGCCCGGCACTGGACGCCGCCGACACCCTGGACGAGGTGCTGACGGTCGAGGTGAACGCCGCCGCCGAGAACCCCCTGATCAGCATCGAGGACCAGGCCGCCTACCACCACGGCAACTTCTACGCCGCCCATGCCGTGCTCGCCCTGGACACCTTCCGGCTGGCCGTGCTGCAGACCGCCCGGCTGTCCACCGCCCGCCTCGCCGCGCTCTCCGAGCCCGACTTCACCCGGCTGCGGCCGTTCCTGGGCGACGCGGCGCCCGCCAGCTCCGGCGTGATGATCCTCGAATACGCGGCCGGCGCGGCGCTCGGCGAGATGCGCGCGGTCTCCCACCCGGCCTCGCTCGGCCACGCCGTCCTCTCCCGCGGCGTCGAGGAACAGGCCAGCTTCGCTTCCCTCGGCGCCCGCCAGACCCTGCGTGCCTGCACGTACTACCGCCAGGTCCTCGCCTGTGAACTGGTCGCCGCCGTACGGGCCTTGCGGATGCGCTCCCTGGAACCCGACCCGGACCTCCCCCTCGCCACCGCCTATGCCCTCGCCGCCGACGCCCTCGACCCGCGGATGGAGGACCGCCCGCTGACCGGTGACGTGGCGGTGGCGGCGAGGTTGCTGGACGGGCTGGCGCAGTGCTGAGGCGGGCTCCGGTAGGGGCCCGGCGGGGGCGTGGGGGTTCCGTGGGGCACCGGGGGGTGTGGGTGCCGTGGGGCTCGGGGCGTGGCGTGCCGCGTGGCTCCGGGGGTCGAGGGCCGGGGGCCGGGGGGCCGGGGGGTGATTCCGTACGGGCGGATCGCGGCGCGTAACCCGGAACGGACCGGGCCGGCAATTCCCGACACCGGCAATTCCCGAAACCGGCAATCCGGACACCGGGAATTCCGGACACCGGCAATTCCGTACGCCAGGAATTCCGTACAGTCGATTGACACAGGACAAGGCCCCGACCGGGCCGGGAAGAAGAGGCGATGAGCGGGGACGGGGACAACGGCAGCGGCGTCGGCGGCACGGCCGGCGACGAGCCGAGGGACACCGACGGTGCGATGGACGGCGGTGTGCACGATGACGCTGCGAAGGGCGGGGCTGAAGGGACGCCCGACGCACCGGCCGGCCTGGACACCGCCGGTGGTCGTCATCCCGTGGGTCCGGATGCTGCCGGTGGTCGTGACGTCGCTGCCGGCGCGGACACCGGCACCGCCGCCCGCCTCCAGAAGCTCTTCGAGGGCCACCGGCTGACCCCGACCCAGCGCCGGATCGCCCACTGCATGGTGCGCCGGGCCGCCGACGCCCCGTTCCTCTCCAGCGTCGAACTGGCCGAACTGGCCGGCGTCAGCCAGCCGTCCGTCACCCGTTTCGCCGTCGCCCTCGGCTTCGACGGCTACCCGGCGCTGCGCCGCCATCTGCGCGAGGTCGCACCCGCGGACAGGCCGGGCGACACGGGCTCCTGCAACGAGTACCAGCAGGCCGTCCAGGCGGAGATCGACAACCTCCGCCGGCTCGCCGCCGCCTTCGCCGACCCGACGCCGGTGACCGAGGCCGGCCGCCTCCTCGCCGCCTCCCGGCCGCTGCCCGTTCTCGGTCTGCGCGCCGCCACCGCGCAGGCAGCGGGCTTCAGCTACTTCGCCCGCAAGGTCCACCCCGACGTCCGCCTCCTGGACGAGGGCGGCACCATGCTCAGCGACCGCGTCGACGCCGCCGTCCGGGCCGGCGCGAGCGCCCTGCTCTGCTTCGCCCTGCCCCGCCACCCTCGCGAGGTCGTCGACGCCCTGGACTACGCCCGCACGGCCGGGCTGACCGTCGTCACCGTCGCCGACAGCGCCTTCGCCCCCGTCGCCCACCACACCGACCTGCTCCTCCCGGCCCCCGTCGGCACCGGCCTGGCCTTCGACACGGCCTGCGCCCCCATGCTCCTGGGCCGCGTCCTGCTGGAAGCGATGTGCGACGCCTTGCCGGACGCCCAGGCGCGCCTGGAGGAATTCGACGCGGGTGCGGCGGCGCGGGGGCTCTTCGTGGAGTGAGGGGGCGGGGAGCGGTGCCGTGGCGCGAGGGCGGCGGTGCCGGAGGTCATCCGTCCGGGTGGTGGTCGCGGTGGTCACGGTGGTCGCGGTGGCCACGGCAGCCACGGCGGCCGCATGCCACGGCCCGGACTCCGCTCCCCCTGGCCGTCCCGGTGGCCGTTCCCGCTCACCTCCCGCACGCCGTCTCAGGGAATCCTCATCCGGGCTGGCTACGATCCGCCGCCGGCACAGGTGTGCCGGGCGAGCAGGACGGAGCGGTCTCGGGACGAGGAGGTTTGTCGTGGGGCAGGGGACGTATGCGCCGGTGCTGACGCGGGTGGCTGTGGTGGTGCGGGCGCCGGCCGGCTGGCTGTGGTGGCCGGGGCTGCTGGCCGCGGGCATCGGGGTGCTGGTGCCGGGGCTGACCGGGCGGACGGTCGGACTGTCGGCCGGGGCGGCGCTGTTCGTGATCGCCGCATCGGTGGTGTGCGGGGCCTGGCGCAGCCGGTATACGACCCTGGCGCGCGGCGCCTCGCGTGCCGGGAAGGCCGTCATCCTGCAGGACCGGTCGGTCACCCTCCGGGTCTGGCGGCGGGCGCACCGCTGGTGGCTGCTGCTCGCCTTCCTGGCGGCGGTCGGCTCGTCGTTCGCGCTGCCGGCGGCCGGCGGGCTGCTGATGGCCGGGGCGGCGCTCGGGCTGTGGGGCAAGGCGCTGTGGCTGGGCCGCTGGGAGCGGAAGCACGAGGCGCTGCTGTGGGTACGCGCGGAGGTCGCCGGGCGGGGCGGGGCGGCGGGCAAGGAGGTCAGTGGGTACGCCCTGACCGGGACGGCCGCTGGGGACGCGCGGCCCGGCGGTGCGCGAGGCGGGGGCGCGCGAGGCGGGGGTATGCGAGCCGGCAGGCCGGGGGCCGGCGGGGCGCAGACCGGGGGAGCACGGGCCGGGGGAGCACGGGCCGGCCGATGACCGGTGGGGCGGGTGGTTGGTGAGTGGTTGATCAGCGCCCCGGCAGGCGCTCCGCTTTCCGCTTTCCGCTTTCCGCTTTCCGCTCTCCGCCCCCTGCCCACTGCTTCCCGAGGGGCCGTTGTTTCCCGAGGTCACCCGGCCCCGAGGTCACCCGGTCCCGAGATCACCGCTTCCCGAGGTCGGCCAGTGATTTTGCGTGTGCGCCGCCGCTTTCCGCGGTGAGTTCCTCCAGGGTCTGCGGAGTGCGGACGGTCGCGAAGCGGACGCTGCCGCCCGCGTCCGCCGCATAGCCGTAAATCCCGGGACGGGGAAGGGAGTTGTAGGCGAAGTGGGTGGAGAAGTAGTAGGCGCCGGTGTCCAGGAGTGCGGCATGGTCGCCGGACTCCAGGAGCGGGAGCGGACGGTTCTCGGCGACCAGGTCGCCCGCGAAGCAGCAAGGTCCCGCAACGTCCTGGGCAACCGGAGCGCCCGTCTTGGGACGCCCCTCGGCGTCGTAGGCCGCGACCCGGATCGGCCAGGCCTCGGGGACGAAGACCGTACGGGTGGCGACCTGGGCGCCGGCGTGGGTGACCGCGATGGGCCGGCCGCCGGCCGACTTGGCGTACTCGACGCGGGCGAGGACCGTGCCGTGCTTGGCCAGCAGTGAGCGGCCGAACTCGGTGACGATCCCGTAGCGTCCGGACAGCAGGCCAGGGACGGTCGAGTGCAGCAGCGCGGCATACTCGCGGTAGGTCGGAGTGGTGGCGTCCGAGGAGAAGTTGACCGGCAGACCGCCGCCGATGTCGAGGGTGTCGATCTGGCGCCGGCCCGCCTGCGCGTTGATCTCCTCGGCGAGGTCGTACAGGGCCCGTACGCCCGCGGCCATCAGCTCCAGCGGCATGCCTTGGGAGCCGACATGGGCATGCAGCCGGGTCAGCCACGGTCGGGTGAGGAAGGCCTGCACGACCCAGTCACGGACGCCCTCGTCACGCAGCCCGACACCGAATTTCGAGGTGTCCGTGGCAGTGCTCATCGCCCCGATGCTGCCGCCGCCGATCTGGGGGTTGACCCGCAGACCGATGGGCGCGCTGCTCGGTGCCGAGGCCATCAGCGCGTCGATACGCGCCAGTTCCTCGGCGTTGTCGGCATTGACGGCGATCCCCAGGGCCAGTGCCTCACGCAGTTCGGCCAAGGTCTTGGCGGGCGAGTCCAGGACGGTCCGTGCGACCGGCACTCCCGCGGCACGGGCCAGCGCCAGTTCGCCGGGGCTGGCCACCTCGCAGCCGAGCCCTTCCCGCATGAGCAGCTGCAGTACGGGGACGAGAGAGGCGGCCTTCACCGCGAAGGCGTGCAGGACCGGGGTGCCGGGAGCGGTGAACTCCTCGAAGGCGGCGCGGAGTTCGGCCGCCGACCGGCGGATTCCGGCGATATCGAGCAGCCCGGCGACGGGCTCGCCGGGCCCCACCAGCCCGCGCGCAATGGCTGCCTGTACGGCACGGTCTCGCTCCGTGAAGTTCATGGGTCAACTCCATCATTGGGTAGGGGTGTCACGCCAACCGAAACCGCGGCGGCCAAAAGCCCCCGGCTGGGGAGACTGGGCAGGGGCAGGGGCAGGGGCAGGGGCAGGGCCTCGGGCCCGATGGACCCCGCACCCGGTCAGTGGGCCCAGATCCCGGCGAGTGGGCGCGGACGCCGGCCTGCCGGGACGGGCCCCGGCGCGCGGCCCCGACATCGGCGCGCGGCCCCCACAACGGCGCGCGGCCCCGAGGCGGCGCGCTGCGGATCAGACGCCAAGGCGCGGTCCGGGTGCCGGCGCGCGGCCAGGGCTCGTGCCCGGGGCGATACTCGTGCCCGGGTCGATGCGCGGCCCGGGGGTGACGAGTGGCAGGGGCCACGCCCTCGGCACCGCCCGCCGCCCGCCGCCCGCCCTGGCTCTGATTCCCCCGGCTCAGGATGCCCGAGTCCGCTACGGCAGCCCGTCCGCCGCCCGTACCGTCCGGCCCCCGTCCGGACGGTACGGGCGGTCCGGGCCGCCGGTCCGGGCCGCCGACTTTCCGCTCAGGCCGTCCGGCCGCCGCTCCAGCCCGCCTTGCGGTGGCGTTCGGTGAGGCGGGAGCCGGATTCGCGGCGGGCGGCGCGGCGCAGGAGCGGCACGGCCAGCAGGAAGCCGAGGACGGCCCAGGCGGTGAGTATCAGGGCCACGGTCGGCAGCTCCCAGGAGCCCGCCGGTTCCGCGGCGCGTGCGGCGTCCGGGAGGAGGGCCGAGCGCAGGCCCTGTGCCATCCACTTGAGCGGGAAGACGGAGGCGATCTTCTGGACCACCGCGGGCAGCGAGGTGAGCGGGAACATCGCTCCCGAGGTCACCAGCAGCCCCATCGCGGGCAGCATGATCAGTGCAAGCGCCTCCCGCGGGTTCGGGAGCACGGCGCCGATGGCCGCGCCCAGCGGTACGACGGCGAGCAGTCCGAGCGCGCTGACCCACAGCAGCGTCAGCCAGCCGCCGGGCCCGTGCGGCAGCGGCCCGTCCACCAGTAGTGCGGCGGCTCCCAGCAGGACGGCCAGGGTCCCGAACGCCATGGTGACCACCAGCAGTGACTTGGCGATGAGATAGGCAGGTATGCCGCCGGGGGTGGCGCGCAGCCGCAACAGGGCGCCCTCCTCGCGCTCGGTCACCAGGATCTGCGGAAGATTGACCAGCCCGATCTGGAACAGCAGATAGGCGGCGAAGCCCGCGAGCGTCAGATGGGTCATCGGGACATGGGTGCCGGGCACCTTGTCGTGGATATAGCCGGCGAGCAGCAGCGCAACGACGACATTGATCAGATGGCCGCTCATCTCCTTGGGGTTGCGGACGAGGTGGCGGAGTTCGATACCCCCGCGCAGGAGACCCGCACGCCAGTAGCGGCGGCGGGGGCCCAAGGCGGACTCCTTCGCGGCCGCGTCGGCCGCGTCGGCCGTGCCCGCCGTGCCCGCCGTGCCCGCCGTGCCCGCCGTGCCCGCCGTGCCCGCCGTGCCCGCCGTGCCCGCCGTGCCCGCCGTGCCCGCCGCGTCGGCCTTATCAGTCCGCCCCGCCGTATCTGTCCGCCCCGCCGTGTCGGCTTCTCGGCCGCTGCCCGTCGCCGCTGTCGGATCTGTCACGGCTGTCACTTGGCTCCCCCTCATGCTTGCTTCTCCCCGTCCGGGGCCGCGGCCCTGCCCGCACCCCCTGCGCCGGCCTCACTCACACTCCCGGTCCGGGACTCGCCCGCGCTCCCGGCTCCGGTCCGGCCCAGACCACCGGCCCCGGTCCCGCCCAGACCACCGGTCCCGCCCGCACTCCCGCTCCCGGTCTCGCTCACCTCACCTCACCGCTCCCGGTTCCGCCCGCACTCCCCGCCTCCGCCCCGTCGCCCAGGTGCACCATGTGCAGATAGGTGTCCTCCAGCGTGGGGCGGCGGACCTCCAGGTCGGCGACCGGTCCTCCCGTGTCCCGGTGCAGCTCCCAGACCAGCTGGGAGGGGTCCTCGGTACGTTCCCGGCGGGCCGTGCCGTCGGCCGTCGTCCAGCGGACCTCGGCCTGTGCGGCGGCCCGGCGGGCCAGTTCCGCGGGGGTGCCGCCGGCCCGGATCCGGCCGTTGACCAGCACCGCTATCCGGTCGGCCAGTCGCTCGGCCTCGGCCAGGTCATGCGTGGTGAGCAGGATCGTGACGCCCTCGTCGCGGGCCAGCCGCTCGACCAGATCGTGGAAGTCGCGCCGGGCTTCGGGATCGAAGCCGGTGGTCGGCTCGTCCAGGAAGAGGAGTTCGGGGCGGCCGACGATCGCGAGTGCCACGTCCAGACGGCGGCGCTGGCCGCCGGACAGCCGGTCGACCTGCGCTCCGGCCTGCTCGGTGAGGCCGACCAGCGCCAGCAGCGCGGCGGGGTCGCGGGGGGCCGGGTAGTACAGGGCGAAGTGCGTCAGCAGCTCGGCCACCCGCCAGCGGCGGTGGTCGCGCCAGGACTGCAGGACCAGGCCGATCCGGCCGCGCCAGGTGTCGTCGCCGCGCGCCGGGTCGGTCCCCAGGACGCTGACCTCCCCGGCGGAACGCTGCCGGAAGCCCTCCAGGATCTCGACGGTGGTGGTCTTCCCCGCGCCGTTGGGGCCGAGCAGCGCGAAGATCTCGCCGCGGCGGATGTCCAGGTCGATGCCGTGCAGCACATGGGTGGTGCCGTACGACATCCGCACGTCACGTACCCGGATGACGGGTGGGGCGGACACGGCGGAGTCCGTGGCCGCCGAAGCGGCCGGAGCCGGGGGGAGTGACAACTGTCCGGTGGCCGTCATCGGCCCGCCTCCGCGCGCTGTTGCTGTTGCCGTGTCCCTGATGCCGCCGCGGCGGACTCTGCCGCCGGTGTGGGTGCCGCCGTGGGCCCCGCGCCCTCGACAATGGCCCGGAGCGCGGCCACATGTCCCTCGAAGGCGCTCCGGCCGCGGCTCGTCAGCCGCACCGTCGTACGCCGCTTGCGGCCGCCGCCCTCCTTGCGGATCTCCAGATACCCGGCCTCCTCCAGGGTGTGCAGCTGCTTGGAGAGCGCCGAGTCGCTGAGCGAGAGGCTGTCGCGGATGAAGGGGAAGTCGGCCCACTCCGAGGCGGCGAGCAGCGCCACCACGGACAGCCGGGTGGCGGGGTGGATCAGTTCGTCGAAGCCGCTCGGGGTGCTCATCGGACCGCCCCCTGCCGGCCGGTTCTCGCCCCGCGGTTGCGCAGTGCGCCGACCGCCCAGCGGTTCGCCGGGCCGACGAACAGCACGAAGATGCCCGTCGAGACGGTTGCCTGGATCAGGCTGCCGAACGGCAGCGCCAGCCGGCCGACCAGAAAACCGGAGAGCAGGATGGTCACGAGGGTGACCCCCATGCCCGCGAAGAAAGTGGCGAACGACCGCCAGCTGTAACGCGAGCGGTGCAGCCGGATCCGGGTCCTGCGGTTGCGGAGCACGGCGAAGGTGCCCAGCACGACGAAGTAGGCGGTCAGTACCAGCCAGAATGCCCACATGGGCAGATCGAGGCCCGTGACGGCGAGGAACACCCACATCACCGCGGCCGTGCGGTATGCCGATCCGGTGTCGCTGTGGGCGCATCTCTCGATCTCGTCGTACACCCGCTCCTGCGGTACCCGGATGCGCTGCAGATCCTGCCAGGCCTGTTCGGCATCCACCGGTGTGCTCATGACCCTCGCCTCCCCAAGGCGGTCCGGACATCCCCGTTCACTTTCCCACTCGGAAAGTTAGCGCAGACTTTCCCGGTAGGCAAGTAAAAAATTCGGAAGCGGTTGGCCGGTTCCCGCGGTCGCGTCGAGAGCGGTGCGCCGCACCCTGTTGACTAGAGCTATTCATCGACCTCAGTATGTGAATAGCTCAATCCATTCGATGTCAGGGAGGCACGGCCCATGTCGGGACCGCGACCCGTGCGGGCGCCGCGCGGTACGGAGCTGAGTGCTCGGGGATGGCAGCAGGAAGCCGCGCTGCGCATGCTGCAGAACAACCTCGATCCGGAGGTGGCCGAACACCCGGACCAGCTCGTCGTCTACGGCGGCACGGGCAAGGCCGCACGTGACTGGCGCTCCTTCGACGCGATGGTGCGCACGCTCACCACGCTCAAGCAGGACGAGACGATGCTCGTCCAGTCCGGCAGGCCGGTCGGCGTGATGCAGACGCACGAGTGGGCGCCGCGGGTGCTCATCGCCAACTCCAACCTCGTCGGCGACTGGGCCAACTGGGAGGAGTTCCGCCGCCTGGAGGCCCTCGGGCTGACCATGTACGGGCAGATGACGGCCGGTTCGTGGATCTACATCGGCACCCAGGGGATCCTGCAGGGCACGTACGAGACCTTCGCGGCCGTCGCGGCGAAGAAGTTCAACGGCACGCTCGCCGGGACGATCACGCTCACCGCCGGTCTCGGCGGCATGGGCGGCGCCCAGCCGCTCGCCGTCACCATGAACGACGGTGTCGCGATCTGCATCGACGTCGACCCGCGGGCCATCGAGCGCCGCATCGAGCACCGCTACCTGGATGTCCGGGCGGACAGCCTCCAGCACGCGCTCCAGCTCGCCGTCGAGGCCCGCGACCAGCGCAAGCCGCTGTCGATCGGGCTGCTCGGCAACGCCGCCGAACTGCTGCCGCAGATGCTCGCCGAGGGCGCCCCGATCGACATCGTCACCGACCAGACCAGCGCCCACGACCCGCTGGCCTACCTGCCGGTCGGCATCGACTTCGACGACATGGCCGCCTACGCCGCCGAGAAGCCCGCCGACTTCACCCAGCGGGCGCGCGAGTCGATGGCCCGGCACGTCGAGGCCATGGTCGGCTTCATGGACGCCGGCGCCGAGGTCTTCGACTACGGCAACTCGATCCGCGGCGAGGCCCAGCTCGCCGGCTACGAGCGGGCCTTCGCCTTCCCCGGCTTCGTCCCCGCCTACATCCGGCCGCTGTTCGCCGAGGGCAAGGGGCCCTTCCGCTGGGCCGCGCTGTCCGGCGACGCCCGGGACATCGCCGCGACCGACAAGGCGATCCTCGACCTCTTCCCGGAGAACGAGTCGCTGGCCCGCTGGATCAAGCTGGCCGGCGAGCGGGTGCACTTCCAGGGTCTGCCCGCCCGGATCTGCTGGCTCGGCTACGGCGAGCGGGACAAGGCCGGTGAGCGGTTCAACGAGATGGTCGCCGACGGGACGCTGCAGGCGCCGCTGGCCATCGGCCGGGACCACCTCGACTGCGGCTCCGTCGCCTCGCCCTACCGAGAGACCGAGGCCATGAAGGACGGCTCGGACGCGATCGCCGACTGGCCGCTGCTCAACGCCATGGTCAACGTCGCCTCCGGCGCCTCCTGGGTCTCACTGCACCACGGCGGCGGTGTCGGCATGGGCCGCTCGATCCACGCCGGACAGGTCACCGTCGCCGACGGCACCGCGCTGGCCGGCGAGAAGATCCGCCGGGTGCTCACCAACGACCCCGGCATGGGCGTCATCCGGCATGTCGACGCGGGCTACGAGCGCGCCGACGAGGTGGCCGCCGAGCGCGGCGTCCGCATCCCGATGCGTGAGGGCGAAGGCGGGGGCGCGTGACCGCCTCGTTCCACGGGATGTGGGAGGAGTTGCGGCCGCTCGGCCGTGACTCCTCCTCCGGGGGCTACCGCCGCTTCGCCTGGACCGCCGCGGACACCGACTGCCGTGCGTGGTTCAAGGCCCAGGCCGAGGCCCGCGGACTCGCCTACGAACTCGACCGCAACGGCAACCAGTGGGCCTGGCTCGGGGCGGCCGGTCCCCAGGACGTGGCCCCCGGCGACGCCGTCGTCACCGGCTCCCACCTGGACTCCGTGCCGGACGGCGGTGCCTTCGACGGCCCGCTGGGCGTGGTGTCCTCCTTCGCCGCGCTGGACGAACTGCGCAGCAGAGGAGCGGAGTTCGCCAAGCCGCTGGCCATCGTCAACTTCGGGGACGAGGAGGGAGCCCGCTTCGGCCTGGCCTGTGTCGGCTCCCGGCTCGCCGCCGGGGCGCTGACCACCGAGGCCGCACACCGGCTGCGCGACGGCGACGGCACCACCCTCCCGCAGGCCATGGAGCGCGCCGGTTACGACCCCGAGGCCATCGGCCCGGACCCCGAACGGCTCGCCCGCATCGGTGCGTTCGTCGAACTCCACGTCGAGCAGGGCCGGGCGCTGGACCTGTCGGGCGACCCGGTCGGCATCGCCTCCGCCATCTGGCCGCACGGCCGCTGGCGGTTCGACTTCCACGGCGAGGCCAACCACGCCGGCACCACCCGCCTGGACGACCGCCGCGACCCGATGCTCAGCTACGCCGCGACCGTGCTCGCCGCCCGCGAGCAGGCCCGGCTGGCCGGGGCCCTGGCCACCTTCGGGAAGATCAGCGTGGAGCCGAACGGCGTCAACGCCATCCCCTCGCTCGTCCGCGGCTGGCTGGACTCCCGCGCTCCCGACCAGGACACCCTCGACACCGTGATCACCGGGATCGAGCAGGCCGCCGCCGAGCGCGCCGCCCGCGACGGAGTGGACCTGAGCGTCGTGCGCGAATCCTTCACCCCCGTCGTGGAGTTCCAGCACGCCCTGCGGGACGAGCTGACCGCGATCCTCGGCAAGCCGGGGGAGCGGCCGGTGCCCGTCCTGGGCACCGGCGCTGGGCACGACGCCGGTATTTTGTCCGGAACCGTCCCCACCGCGATGCTGTTCGTCCGCAACCCCACCGGGGTGTCGCACTCGCCCGCCGAAGCGGCGGGCGAGGACGACTGTGCCGCCGGGGTCACCGCACTCGCCGACGTACTGGAAGGGCTGGCGTGCCACTGACGACACAGGCAACACCGACGACGTACTGGCTCGAACACGCCTGGCTCGGCACGCACGTCGAGCCGGGCGTGGCCGTGGACGTCGCGGACGGGCGGATCACGGCCGTCCGCACCGGGACGGCCACCCCGCCGCCCGGCGCCACCGCACTGCGCGGCCTGACCCTCCCCGGCCTCGCCAACGCCCACTCGCACGCCTTCCACCGGGCCCTGCGCGGCACCGTCCAGGCCGGTACCGGCACCGGTACCGGATCACCCCCGCAGCGGCGGGGGCCCGCGACGGTGGAAGGCGGGGAGCGGGCGCCGGATTCCTTTTGGACCTGGCGCGAGGTGATGTACGGGGTCGCCGACAAGCTCACGCCCGACAGTTACTACTCGCTCGCGCGTGCGACGTACGCCGAGATGGCGCTGGCCGGCATCACCTGCGTCGGCGAATTCCACTACCTTCACCACGCGCCGGGCGGCACCCGCTACGACGACCCCAACGCCATGGGCGAGGCGCTGATCGCCGCCGCCGCGGACGCCGGTATCCGCATCACCCTGCTCGACACCGCCTACCTCTCGGCCGGCTTCGGGGCCCCGCCCAACCACCACCAGCTGCGCTTCTCCGACGGCACCGCCGACCGCTGGGCCCAGCGCGCCGACGCACTCAAGGAGCGCGCACACGCCCGCATCGGCGCCGCCATCCACTCCGTACGTGCCGTCCCCGCCGGGCAGCTCGCCACCGTCGCCGACTGGGCCCGCGAACGGCAGGCCCCGCTGCACGTCCACCTCTCGGAGCAGACCGCCGAGAACGACGCCTGCCGCGACGCCCACGGCTGCACCCCCACGCGGCTGCTGGCCGACCACGGCGCGCTGGGCAGCCGCACCACCGCCGTGCACGCGACCCACCTCACCACCGAGGACATCGAGCTGCTCGGCGGCTCCCACACCGGCGTGTGTATGTGTCCCACCACCGAACGCGACCTCGCCGACGGCATCGGCCCGGCCGTCCGGCTCCAGAGCAGCGGCAGCCCGCTGTCCCTCGGCAGCGACAGCCACGCCGTCATCGACCTGCTCGAAGAGGCCCGCGCCATGGAGCTCGACGAACGGCTGCGCACCCGCACCCGCGGGCACTGGACGGCCAACGCCCTGCTGCGCGCCGCGAGCGCCGACGGCCATGCCGCCCTGGGCTGGGACGACGCCGGTGTCCTGGAGACCGGTGCGCTCGCCGATTTCACCACGATCGCACTGGACTCCGTACGCACCGCCGGACCACTGCCCCGGCTGGCCGCCGAAACGGCAGTATTCGCCGCCTCCGCGGCGGATGTACGGCACACCATCGTCGACGGCCGGCAGATCGTCCGCGACGGTGTGCACACTCTTGTCCCCGACGCACCCAGCGCCCTCGCAGAGTCCATCGCCGCGGTACGCGGCTGAAGGAGAACACCCCCGCGATGACGACGATTTCCACGCCGACCACCACCGCCATCACCCACATCTCCCAGCTCGTCACCAACGACCCCTCCCTCGGTGAAGGCCCCCTCGGCCTGATCCAGGACGCCGCGGTCGTCATCGACGGCGACCGCATCGCCTGGGTCGGTGCTTCCAGCAAAGCACCCGCCACTGACAACGCCGTCGACGCCGGCGGCCGGGCCGGCCTCCCCGGTTTCGTGGACTCCCACTCCCACCTGGTCTTCGCCGGTGACCGCACCGCGGAGTTCAACGCCCGGATGTCCGGCCGCCCGTACTCCGCCGGCGGCATCCGCACCACCGTCGCCGCCACCCGCGCCGCCACCGACGACGCCCTGCACGCCAACGTCGCCCGCTATCTCGCCGAGGCGCTCCGCCAGGGCACCACCACCCAGGAGACCAAGTCCGGCTACGGGCTCACCGTCGAGGACGAGGCCCGCGCACTGCGCATCGCCGCGGAGCACACCGACGAGGTCACCTTCCTCGGCGCGCACATCGTCCCGCCCGACCACGCCGACGACCCGGCCGGCTATGTCGACCTGGTCACCGGCCCGATGCTGGACGCCTGCGCCCCGTACGCCCGTTGGGTCGACGTCTTCTGCGAGAAGGGCGCCTTCGACGGCGACCAGGCCCGCGCCGTGCTCACCGCGGGCAAGGCCAGGGGCCTGATGCCGCGGGTGCACGCCAACCAGCTCGGCCACGGCCCCGGCGTCCAGCTCGCCGTCGAACTCGGCGCGGCCTCCGCCGACCACTGCACCCACCTCAGCCCCGCCGACATCGACGCCCTCGCGCAGTCCGACACCGTCGCCACCCTTCTGCCGGGCGCCGAGTTCTCCACCCGCGCCCGGTGGCCCGACGCCCGCCCGCTGCTCGACGCGGGCGCCACCGTCGCCCTGTCCACCGACTGCAACCCCGGCTCGTCCTTCACCAGTTCCATGCCGTTCTGCATCGCACTGGCGGTCCGCGACATGGGGATGACGCCCGACGAGGCCGTGTGGTCGGCGACCGCGGGCGGCGCCCGTGCCCTGCGCCGCACGGACGTCGGCCGGATCGCCCCCGGAGCCCGCGCCGACCTCGCCCTCCTGGACGCGCCCTCGCACGTCCATCTCGCCTACCGGCCCGGCGTCCCGCTCGTCTCCGCCGTGTGGCACAAGGGAGTTCTCGTCTGACGGCCGCACGAGCACGATGACCCCTGGACCGGCTTCACGGAGCCGGTCCAGGGGCGGTTTCACGGGGCCGGTCCAGGTGGTTTCACGGAGCCGGTCCAGGTGGTTTCCGGCACCAGCACAGGAGGGCCCGTCCCGGGCGATCCCGGGGCAGGCCCTCCTGTGCGCGGGCGGCTGCCGGCCGCGTGGACCGGCAGGGACCGCGGTCCCTCACTCCTCGACCATCAGCCCCTTGCGGAGCCGCACGAGGGTGCGGGAGAGCAGACGGGAGACATGCATCTGCGAGATGCCCAGCTCCTCGCCGATCTCGGACTGCGTCAGATTGGCGACGAAGCGCAGCGAGAGGATCTTCCGGTCGCGCGGCGGGAGTTCGGCGATCAGCGGCTTGAGGGATTCGACGTACTCGATGCCTTCGAGACCGTGATCCTCGTAGCCGATGCGGTCCGCCAGCGCTCCTTCGCTGTCGTCCTCCTCGGGCTGGGCGTCCAGCGAGCTCGCGGTGTAGGCGTTGCTCGCGGCCATCCCCTCGACGACCTCGTCCCTGGTGATGCCGAGACGCTCGGAGAGTTCGTGCACCGTCGGGGCGCGGTCCAGCTTCTGCGCCAGTTCGTCGCCCGCCTTGGCGAGGTCCAGGCGCAGTTCCTGCAGGCGCCTGGGCACGCGCACCGACCAGCTGGTGTCACGGAAGAAGCGCTTGATCTCGCCGACGATGGTCGGCATCGCGAACGTCGGGAACTCGACGCCACGGCTGATCTCGAAGCGGTCGATCGCCTTGATCAGGCCGATCGTGCCGACCTGGACGATGTCCTCCATGGGCTCGCTGCGGGAGCGGAACCGGGAGGCCGCGAACTTCACCAGCGCGAGGTTGAGCTCGACCAGAGTGTTGCGGACGTACGCGAATTCGTGGGTGCCTTCCTCGAGCGTTTCGAGCCGCTCGAAGAGGGTCTTGGACAGAGCCCTCGCGTCCACCGGGCCCACCTCGTCGAACGGCGGGATCTCGGGCAGCCCCTCGATCTCCGTCATTCCCGCCGGATCTGATTCGGCAGGGAGCGACGGGGAAGGGATCTGTCCGGTCGGGTCGGACGGGGGTGTCGACGATGCGGACTGCCGGGTGTCGTCGGTGCGCAATTCGTCGAGCCGGGGTGACATGGTCTCCTCCATCGTTCTCGGCATATGGCTGCCGATGCCTCTACGTGAAGCTGCGGTGTGCGGCGCCTCCAAAGCCGGCCGTTTCGAATGTGTGCTTCTACGCCTACCTGGCTTTGCCTGAAGATGGCAAGTGCGTGTTGTCCGTATATTGAGCAATATGCGGATTGTTCGGCTACCGGGAGGCGTCAGGAGGGCGTAGGGTTTCGACGAGCGCAGTCGTAAGTAAACAGTTGTCCAGACAGCAAGAGGGGTGCGCGCGCATGGACCGCGGGACGGTCGGCAGTGCAAGCCGGGGCCGGCTTCATGTCGAGATCCGCCATCACGGCGCCAGCGCGGTCGTGACGGTTTCGGGTGAGCTCGATCACCACACGGCGGATCTGTTGCGTGAGTCACTCGAAGGCTGTGTGGACGACGGCTATGCACGCCTGGTGGTGGACTGCTCACCCCTTGAGTTCATGGACTCCACCGGCCTCAATGTGTTGCTCGGCGCGCGCCTGAAGGCGGAGGCCGTGGGGGGCGGAGTCCATTTGGCCGGGATGCAGCCGGTGGTTGCCCGGGTCTTCGAGATCACGGGCGCGGAGGCGGTTTTCACGGTGCACGACTCTCTCGACGCGGCCCTGGCCGAGTGACACGGCGGCAGTGTCCGGAAGGTTGCATTCCGGGCACGTAGTCCGTGTCACAACTTCCGTACCCAAGAAGTGGGTGTTCTCACGGTCCGGTCGGGCAGGAGACATCTGAATCCGTTGAATCAGTCAGTATCTGTTTCCCGTGAACAGGCGAATCGGTGAGGTGAAGCGCTGATGAGCACCACCCGGCCGTATCCGCCGGGCGATCTCGGCCCGGAGTCGGGCGGCGTGGATGCTTCCACCGCCCCGGCTGCCGCCACCCCGGTGGGCCAGATCCGCCGGCTGCGCCTGGCGGGCACCCGTGGGGCCGTGGCGCGTGGCCGTGACTTCGCCCGGCAGGCCCTGCACGACTGGGGCTGGCTGCCGGCCGCCGGTGCCGACCGGCGTGCCGCGGCCGAGGATGTGCTGCTCGTCGTCTCCGAACTGGTCACCAACGCCTGTCTGCATGCCGAGGGGCCCGAGGAGCTGCGGCTGCGCTGCACCGCCAAAGTGCTGCGCGTGGAGGTCAGCGACCTCGGTGCGGGCTCGCCGGCGCCGCGCAGCCCGCACCGTCCGGGCCGCCCCGGTGGTCACGGCATGTTCATCGTGCAGCGCCTGTGCCTGGACTGGGGCGTGGTGCGCAACGCCGACGGCGCGGGCAAGACCGTCTGGGCGGAGCTCGCCGCGCCGTTCTGAAGCGCGGGCGCAATCGCCGGGGAAGTGCTGAGCGCGGGCCTGCGGGCCCGCGCTTCGTCGTGTGCGGCCCGCCACCCCGCCCGGCATCCCGGATGACGGTGTGTACGGCCGGAATTCCCCGCGGTGCGGGTCCCGGCCCCGATCCGGGCTGTGCATTGCCTTCCCTCGGCAAGGTCCCCGGCGTACCTTGAGCCGCCAATCTGATGTGCCGTCAGTAACATCCGGCGGTGCGCTCACCGGGAGAAGGGGAATCCGAGGTGGCCCGCTTCTACGAACAGCACGGCAGGCGTCCGGTCCGGGCGGCCGGCCTCGCCGCGGCCGTGGCGATGGCGGCGGGGTCCGCGGTGATGCTCACCGCGCCGGCCGCCCATGCCGAGGTCGTCGACGTCAACTACCAGTGCAAAACGCCGATCGGCAACAAGGGCGCGGTCTCGCCGATCGACATCAAGGGCACCCCCAGCGGGGGCGCGTACAAGCTCGTCATGTCCTTCCAGAAGGGCGTCTCCTCCAGCCCCGTCGAGCTGGGCAAGGGCGCCATGAGCCCGAATGCGCTGATCAAGCTCGGCGGCGCGGAGAGCGGTACGGTGCCGGTCACCGGACCGCCGAACGACAAGGCGATACCGGCCAACACCCCCATCAAAATCAGTGACTTGAGCGGTACGTACACCCCCAAGGGCAGCGGCAAGGTCACGTTCACGGCCGCCACGCTCACCATCAAGGCGCTGGGCACCACCACCACCTGCACTCCCAGCAACAACCCCAAGCCCTCGCTGACCCTCGACGTGAAGGGATCCGGCGGCTCGGGCGGCACCTCGGGGAGTGCCGGTGCCGCCGCGGCAGGCGGCGGTTCCTCCGGCGGGCAGCTGCCGCAGACCGGGCCCGCGGACTCCGTGATCGCACTGGGCACCCTCGGTGGCACCGTGCTGCTGGCCGGTGCGGCCGGTGCGCTCTGGCTGACCCGCCGCCACCAGCGGGTGTGACGCGCTGCGCGGGGCGCCAGGACCCGCGCGTGCGCAACCCCCGTACCCCGTACGCCCCCATGCCCGGCCGGCACGGGGAGGCACCCCCCTGCACCAGGAGCCGCCGATGCCGTTCCGTACCCGCACAGCGGTCAGCGGCGCGATCCTCGCGACCGCCGCCGTGCTGCTGTGCCCCGCCGTGGCCGTGGCCCGGCCGGCCGCCGCCCCCGCGCCACCGGGCTGGTCCGCGGCGCCCGCGCCCGGTGACGGCGCCGAGCCGAGCGCACACGACCGCCCGTACTTCTACCTGGAGGGTGCGCCGGGCACCGTCATGAACGACCGGCTGTCCCTGAGCAACCCCGCCGGCCGCGCCGTCACCGTACGGCTGCGCAGCTCCGTCGCCGGCTCGTGGCTCACGCTCGCCGCGCGGGAGGTGAAGGTGCCGCCGCACACCCGGGCGAGCGTGCCGTTCACGGTGACCGTGCCGCGCGACGCGGCTCCCGGCGAGCACTCCGGAGCGCTGATCGCCAGTGCCGGCGCCGGCGCAGGCGCAGGCGCAACTGGAACCGCCACCGCCACCGGAGCCGGAGCCGGCAAGGGGAGCGGGGCGGGCGCGCGGGAGAACGTACCGGTCCATCTGCGGGTGACGGGGCCTGCGTTGTCCGCGCTGACCGTCGAGCACCTGTCGGTGAGCCGGCGGGGCGGTGCTGCGGTCATCCGGTACACGCTGGTCAACCGGGGCAACACGGTGCTCACACCGCGGCTCGCGGTGCGCGCCGACGGGCTCTTCGGCCCGGTGCTGCGCCGGGCCGCCCGCACCCTTCCGGTCGGGCTGCGGCCCGGCCAGGGCATGGATCTGACGGAGAGCTGGCCCGGTCCGCCCGGCCTGGACGTGATGGACGTCCGGCTCACGGTCACGGCACGCGGCGGCGCTCACGGGTCCGCCACCGTCACGTACTCCGCCGTCCCCTGGGGCGTGGTGGCCGCACCGGTGCTCCTTCTGGCGGCGGGTGCGGGCGGCCTGGTGGTCGTACGGCGGCGGCGTCGCGACGGGGCCGGGGTGCCCGCCGGAGAGGCGGCTCCTGCGGTCGTCGCTGCCGCCGGCGGCCGGGCCGGTCCGGTGGCCGGCACCATACGCCGTATGCGACGGCGACGACGACGGGCCGTGGCCGTGGCCCTGGCCGGGCTCGTCCTGTGCGCGGCGTTCGCGTCGGCCCCGCTGCCGGCCGCCGCCGCGGCGGATGCCACCTCGTTCGCGCCTGCCGCCGCCGGGGCGCATGCCGCCCCGTACGCCCCTGCCGCCCCGTACGCCCCTGCCGCAGAGGGCAATCCCACCGTCCGCCTCTCCCGGAAGGAGGCGGGCAAGGGCGGCAGTGTCACCGTGACCGGCCGCGGCTGGCGGCCCAAGGCGCTGCTCACGCTGCTGATCTGCGGGCAGAACATGATCGGCGGCACCAACTCCTGTGCCAACGGCGACGGACGGGCGGTCACTACCGACGCGCACGGTGCGTTCCACAAGAGCCTTCCGGTCGCCGAGCCGCCCAAGCCCTGTCCCTGCGTGGTGCATGTGGCGACCGTGACCGGTGAGGCTGCTGATGCGGATGCCGCGTTCAAGGTGGCCGGGCACCCGGTGGCGCCGCTGCCCCGGGAGAGTACCGGTGGCCGGCTGACGGTGCTCGCCCCGCCGCGGCTGGCGGGCAGCAGCGGCCTGCTGACCTGGTTCGGCGCCCCCGCGCAGCGCGAGTTGACCCTCACGGTCGGCAATCTCGGCTCGGCGCCGGCCAAGGACCCGGTCTTCCAGGTCGGCACCTCGCACGGGGTCTTCGCGCCCGAGTGGGAGGAGCAGCAGTGGCGGGGGACCGTACCGGCCGGGAAGAAAGCCGAGGTCACGCTGCCGGTCGAGTTGCCGGCCGGCGCACACGGGGACTATCTGGTCTCCCTCCGGTACGGCGGCAAGGTGCTCGCCGAACAGCCCTGGGGCGTCGGCAGGCCGTGGGGCGTGACGCTCTTCTGGGTGCTGCTCTGCGTGGTGGTCCCGACGGCGGTGTTCCGCATCGGGATGGCGCTCGTGGACCGGGTACGCCCGCGCCGGACGGGCGGCACCCGCAGGCATACCGCAGGAGGTACGCGCACGACCGGACGCACCCGCACCGCCGGCCGGCCGCACGGCGCGGCCGGCACCGGACCACGTATCAGCAACCGAACCGCGAGCGAGGGCTCAACGGCCGACCCCGGTACGCCGGGTGACTCCGCCGCACTGCCGTGGTTCACCCCGGACACCGCACCGTCCACCACCACATCAACCGAACGACCGACGTCGAAAGGTTCAGCGTGATGAGGCAACGGAGGAGAGCCGCGGTGGCTTCGGCGGCCGCGCTGGTGCTCGCGGGTGCGGGCATCGTGGCAGCGGCCGGGACCGCCCAGGCCGCGGAGGTGTCGTACAAGACGGAGTGTCTGCCGCCGCCGATTTCGGGGCTGCCGCCGATCGAGGGCACCACGAAGGTGGCGGTCAGCGCGCCCGGGACCGCGAAGGTGGGCGACGAAATCGAGGTGGTCTGGAAGACCGTCGAGGGGGCTTCCAAGAACCCCGACATCCTCGATCTGGGGGAGAACACCGTCCAGCCGACCGGCACGGTCAAGGTGGCCGGGGCGCAGACCGGCGATCTGGCGATGCAGGGCCCCCGGCAGAATCCGCCGATCCCCAAGGGCGCTGCGATGAAGCTGTCCGACATGAAGGGGAAGCTGAAGCTGACGAAGGCCGGTGAGGTCACGCTGACGCCCGGTTTCTACAACATCAACGTCAACAAGCCGATCTCGACGGACACCAAGTGCTCCCCCAAGGAGACGGTGCAGCCCGCGGTCACCATCAAGGTGACCGACGGCAGCGGCGGTTCCGGTGGCACCACGAGCGGCACGACCAGCGGGACCACGAGCGGCACCACGACGGGGACGTCCGGCGGGTCCACCACCGGGACGACCAGCGGGACGACCAGCGGCACCACTGCCGGGTCCACGAGCGGCACCACCACCGGCACCACCAGTGGCGGTACGACCTCCGGCCCGTCCGGCGGTACGACCTCCGGAAGCTCCGGCGGCGGGACCGGCGGCACCGGCGGCGACCCCGACGGCACCGCGTACAAGGGCAAGGAAGTGCAGGTCCCCTACGCCTGCAAGACGCCCATCGGGGACAAGAAGGCGACCTCGCCGGTCCAGATCAACGCCGTGAAGAAGGGCGGCAGTTACGACCTGACCGTGAAGTTCGGCAAGTCCGTCATGGACAGCCCGGCGGACATCCCCAAGAACTCGGTCAAGCCGTCGATGGAGGTCAAGGTCGGCGGCGCGGACAAGGGGACGGTGAAGACCGAGGGGCCGACGAACGCCGCGCCGATCAAGTCGGGCCAGCCGATCGCGATCCCCGACCTGAAGGGCACGTACAAGCCGGGCGCCACCGGCAAGGCCACGCTGACCCCGGGCGTGCTCACCGTCAACGCCCTGGGGACGACCACCACCTGCACCCCGGAGAAGGACCCGGGCGTCTCGCTCGTGCTGGACACCTCGGCACAGCAGGGCGGTACGTCCGGCGGCGCGGCGGGCGGCGCGGCGGCCTCCGGCGGCGGCACGGCCGGACCGGCCGGCGGGCCGGGCGGCAGCGGCAGCAGTGGCGGTCTCGCCGAGACCGGTGCGAGTGACCACGGCGCGCTGACCGCGCTCGGCATCCTCGCCGGGACCGTCATCCTGCTGGGCGGGGCGGTCTTCACGTTCCTGCCGCGGCACCGGGCGCGGGTCCGCTGACGCGCCACGTCTGACGCGCCACGTCTGACGCGCCACGTCTGACGCGCCACGTCTGACGCGCCACGTCCACAGGAACGCACGAAGGGGGCGCCGCACCGTCCGGTGCGACGCCCCCTTCCGTCGTGCGGGGCCGGCAGACGTCAGTTGACGCTGCCCATCAGCTCCTTGACGCGCTTGCGGTACATCCAGATGCCGAAGCCCGCGACGACCGCGAAGGCGGCCTCGACGGCGACCGCGCCCGAGGTGTTCAGGTCGACGTTCAGCTGCGGCGACGTCAGCAGACCTGACACGGAGTCACCCGCGGTGACCGCAAGGAACCAGACGCCCATCATCTGGGAGCTGTACTTGGCGGGCGCCATCTTCGTGGTGACCGACAGGCCGACCGGAGACAGGCACAGCTCACCGACGGTCTGGATGAAGTAGATCGCCACCAGCCACATCGGGCTGACCTTGCCGCCGTTGGCCGCGGTGTCGAGCAGCGGCACCATGAAGACGACGAAGGAGATGCCGATCAGGGTGAGGCTGGACGCGAACTTGACGGCGGTGCTGGGCTCCTTGCCGCGCTTGTTCAGCCACAGCCACGCCGAGGCGACCAGCGGGGCGAGCGCCATGATGAAGACCGGGTTCAGCGACTGGTACCAGGACGTCGGGAAGTGGAATCCCAGCAGGTCGTTCGTCGTGGAGTTCTCGCCGAAGATCGACAGGGTCGAACCGTTCTGGTCGTAGATCATCCAGAAGACGGCGGCGACCACGAAGAACCAGATGTAGCCCGAGAGCTTGGACTGCTCCAGCTCCGTGAGCTCCTTGTCGCGCTTCATCCGGACCAGGACCGCGATCGGGATGACCAGGCCGGCGATGGTGATCGGCAGCAGCGCCCAGTTGGCGAAGTTACCGGTCGCGGCGAGCACGGTGTAGAACACGGCCGCGACGATCAGCCAGATCAGGCCCTTGCGCAGCACGGACGCCTTCTCCTCGGGCGTCGCGGGCTGTGTGACAACGTTGCTCTCCGCACTCAGGTGGCGGGTGCCGAGCAGGAACTGCGCGAGGCCGAGCGCCATGCCGACGGCGGCGAGCGTGAACCCGAAGTGCCAGTTGACGTTCTCGCCGACGGTGCCGATGCTCAGCGGGGCCAGGAAGGCACCGAGGTTGATGCCGATGTAGAAGAGCGTGAAGCCACCGTCACGGCGCGGGTCCTCCGGGCCGTCGTAGAGGTGGCCGACCATCGTGGAGATGTTCGCCTTCAGCAGGCCGGAGCCGAGCGCGACCAGCACCAGACCGCCGAAGAAGGTCGCCGCGCTGGGCAGGGCGAGCGTGATGTGGCCCGCGATGACGACGATGGCGCCGATCGCGACCGTCTTGCGCGGCCCCCAGAAGCGGTCGGCCATCCAGCCGCCCGGCATGGCCAGCAGGTAGACCATCGCCATGTACACGGAGTAGATCGCGGTGGCCGTGGTGGCCTGCATGTGCATGCCGCCGGGCGCGATCAGGTACAGCGGGAGAAGAGCCTTCATGCCGTAGAAGCTGAAGCGCTCCCACATCTCGGTCATGAAGAGCGTGGCCAGTCCGCGGGGGTGGCCGAAGAAGGTCTTGCCGCCGTCAACAGGGTTCCCCTGTTGGGCCGCGCCCTTCGTCAGGCTGGACGCCATGGATGCTTCCTTGCTGCTACGGGACGCGCTCGCAGACCGATGCGCGCCCGGGTTGGGGGGTCACCCACCGGCGTAGCTCCGCCCGCCCCCACGTCCGGGAGGTTCGGCTCCCCGCGGGGGGTCGGCAGGACGGTCGTACCCCGGAATCCACGCCTCCCGTGCAACAAGCGCGGTGGACCCGGCCGGCAGGTCGATCACTGTGTATCAGGGCCGGTGACACCGGCCCGGGACACAACGAGGGACCGATGACGTCAGTTGAGAGTCAAAGGCCCCGGAGGTTGTGCGATGGACGTCGAAACACCATACGTCTGGTTCCCCCGCCGTTGGGTGGCGTGAGACAACGCTCACACTGCAATGGGGAACCGCCGGCGCCCCTCCGGGCGCCCGCGCGCCCTGGTGCGCGCCCGCGCTTGCGCAGCTCACGGCGCCAACGGCGCGGGAACGGGTCCATCGTCGGCCATCCGCGCTGGTCCGCCCCTCGGCCCGGATACATCGGACTACCATCGGCCCATGACCCGTGTACTGCTCGCCGAGGATGACGCGTCCATCTCGGAGCCGCTCGCCCGCGCACTGCGCCGTGAGGGTTACGAAGTCGAGGTGCGCGAGGACGGCCCGACGGCGCTCGACGCCGGTCTCCAGGGCAATATCGACCTCGTCGTCCTGGACCTGGGGCTGCCCGGCATGGACGGCCTGGAGGTCGCCCGCCGGCTGCGCAACGAAGGCCACTCCTTCCCCATCCTGGTGCTGACCGCCCGCGCCGACGAGGTGGACACCGTCGTCGGCCTGGACGCCGGCGCCGATGACTACGTCACCAAGCCCTTCCGGCTCGCCGAACTCCTCGCCCGCGTACGGGCCCTGCTGCGCCGCGGTTCCACCGCCGAGCCCCAGCAGCCGCCCGCCACCCACGGCGTACGCATCGACGTCGAGTCGCACCGCGCCTGGATGGGTGACGAGGAACTCCAGCTCACGGCGAAGGAGTTCGATCTGCTGCGGGTCCTGGTGCGGGACGCCGGCCGGGTCGTCACCCGCGACCAGCTGATGCGCGAGGTCTGGGACACCACCTGGTGGTCCTCCACGAAGACGCTCGACATGCACATCTCCTGGCTGCGCAAGAAGCTCGGGGACGACGCCGCCAACCCCCGCTACATCGCCACCGTCCGCGGAGTCGGCTTCCGCTTCGAGAAGAGCTAGGGGCCCGTGCGCCGCCGCCTGATCAACTCCACGCTCGCCGTGGTGCTCGTCGTGATCGCCGTCTTCGGCGTCTCGCTCGTCATCGTCGAGACCCGCACCATCCAGGCCGGCGCCCAGGAGAGCGTGGCGTCCGAGGCGGTCCGGCTGGTCGGGATAGTGGAGAGCCGGCTGGGCAGCGGCGAGAAGATCACTCCGGACATCCTCTCCGAGCAGATCACGGCCAAGCGATACGCCACGATCAAGGTGCCCGGCAAGGCGCCGATCGAGATCGGCAAGCGGCCCTCGGGCAATGTCATCCAGTCGGAGGTGCGCGGCGACCGCGGTGAATCGGTCACGGTCCAGGCATCCCGCTCCATGGTCAGCGCGGAGATCGGCCGGACGCTGCTGGTCATCCTGGCCGTGGCGCTGCTGGCGATCATCGCGGCCGTCATCCTGGCCGTCCGCCAGGGCCGCCGGCTGACCGCGCCGCTCACCGATCTCGCCGAGACCGCCGAACGGCTCGGCTCCGGCGACCCCCGCCCCCGCCACCGCCGCTACGGCGTCCAGGAGCTGGACCGGGTCGCCGATGTGCTGGACGCCAGCGCCGAGCGGATCGCGCGGATGCTGACCGCCGAGCGGCGGCTGGCCGCGGACGCCTCCCACCAGCTGCGGACGCCGCTGACCGCGCTGTCCATGCGGCTGGAGGAGATCACCCTCACCGACGATCCGGACACCGTGAAGGAAGAGGCCACCATCGCGCTGACGCAGGTGGAGCGGCTGACGGACGTCGTCCAGCGGCTGCTGACCAATTCCCGGGACCCGCGCAGTGGCTCCGCGGTCGCCTTCGACCTGGACGAGGTGGTCAAGCAGCAGATCGAGGAGTGGCGGCCGGCCTACCGCAGCGCGGGGCGGGCCATCGTGCGCTCCGGCAAGAAGGGGCTGCGGGCCGTCGGCACCCCGGGCGCGGTCGCCCAGGTGCTGGCCACCCTCATCGAGAATTCGCTGATGCACGGTGACGGGACGGTCGCGCTGCGTACCCGCGTCACCGGCAATCAGGCAGTCGTCGAGGTCACCGACGCCGGGCCCGGGGTCCCGCCGGACCTCGGCTCGCGGGTCTTCGAGCGGACGGTGTCCGGCCGGAACTCCACCGGGCTGGGGCTGGCCGTCGCCCGGGACCTGGCGGAGGCCGACGGCGGGCGGCTGGAGCTGCTCCAGCAGCATCCGCCGGTCTTTGCGCTGTTCCTGGCCCGGGAGGCGGAGACCGTCGAGGAGTGAGGCCGCGGCTGCCGGTGCGTCTGCGGGGCCCGGCGTGCCCCGGGCTACTTCCGGGAGGTGCTGCGCGGGCGCTGCGAGCCGTCGGCGAGGAAGGACTCGGCGGTTTCCACGGCCTCCCGCGCGGGCAGCGTGCGGAAGACCCAGGTGCGGTAGGACCAGAAGCGGAAGAGCGTGGCGAGGCCGATGCCGAGGAACTTGAAGACGTTGCTCTGCAGCGGGCTGTCCCAGTGGAAGCCGTACGTCGCGACGTAGAGCAGACCGTTCTCGATCACCAGGCCGACCGCGCTGAACAGCAGGAAGAGTGTCAGCTCCTTCGTGCGGCCCTGCCGGTCGCGGTCACGGTAGGTGAAGTAGCGGTAGCCGAGATAGTTGGTGCCGGTCGCCACGACCGTCGCGATGATGCTGGCGCGGACGACGGGCACCTCGGTCAGATGCCGCACGAGGTTGAACACCGCGAAGTTGACTACGACACCCGCGCCGCCGACCGCGCCGAATTTCGCCACTTCGCGAATGAGCGCCTCCAGCCGCGACCGCAGTGCGCTCCGTTCACTCATGGTGATCGTTCAGCTCCCGTCGTGGGCGGTGTCCGCGGCCGTCAATCCTGGTCCGCTTCCTCATGCTAACCAGGGGCCGGGAGTGATGCCTGCCATCTGTCGTCTCCGTGCGCAACACCCCGCGGGCCGTACGGGTCAGCGGACGGTCACGCGGAAGTTGAGGCTGCGGGCGCCCTTCTCGTCGCCCGCGCCGGCACCGCAGCGCCGGCAGCGCAGCAGCCGTAAGTCCGTACGGCCTGGACGGACGGCCTCGAAGGAAAGATAGCGGGTGGTGCCGGAGCCGGTCGCGGGCGGGCCGGTGACCGTGCGCCCGCCGGTGGCCTTGAGGACCGCCGGGTCGGGGCGGGGCTCGGCGATGATCCAGCGGTACCCGTCGGCGGGGTCGTCGGCGACCCGCACGCTGAAGCGGTCACCGGCGGAGACCGTGATCTCGGTGTCGTCCGCGTCATAGACCTTCGGCGCCGACAACTGGCTGAAAACGGAGTGCAGGGCGATCAGCAGCGCGGCGATCGCGATCACGATCACCAGCGTCCTGGAGCCCCCTGGTATGCCACTGTTCTCCATCCGGCCTCCCCTTTGCCGGGCCCCCTCCGGGCGCCGGCCCCGCACCCCGGCCCGAGAGTAACCGCCCGTACCGATCTTCCTCCGGCGATCTTCGAACGTGCGAACTCAGAGGATCATCCAAGCCCCCGTCGGGGCCGCGGCGGGGTACGGATACCCTGGGGGCGTGACGTTCCCGGTAGTCGGCATGGTCGGCGGCGGTCAGCTCGCCCGTATGACCCACGAGGCGGGTATCCCCCTCGGCATCAAATTCAAGCTCCTCAGCGACACTCCGCAGGATTCGGCGGCTCAGGTGGTCGGTGATGTCGTCATCGGCGACTACCGCGATCTGGAGACGCTGCGCGCCTTCGCTCGTGGCTGCGATGTGATCACCTTCGATCACGAGCATGTGCCCACCGAGCATTTGCGGGCATTGGAGGCCGACGGTATCCCCGTACGGCCCGGCCCCGAGGCGCTGGTGCACGCCCAGGACAAGGGGGTGATGCGGGCGAAGCTGGACGCGATCGGTGTGCCCTGCCCGCGGCACCGCATCGTCTCCGACCCGGCGGACGCGCGGCGTTTTGCGGCCGAGGTCGGCGGGGGCGGCGCGGAGCGCCTCGGTGAGGGGCGGTGGCCGGGCGACGAGGGTGACGGGTCGGGCGGCTTTCCCGTGATCCTCAAGACCGTCCGCGGGGGCTATGACGGCAAGGGCGTCTGGGTCGTACGATCCTCCGAAGAGGCGGCCGAGCCGTTCCGCGCCGGGGTGCCCGTCCTCGCGGAGGAAAAGGTCGATTTCACCCGCGAACTGGCCGCCAACATCGTCCGCTCCCCGCACGGCCAGGCCGTCGCCTACCCGGTCGTGGAGTCCATCCAGGTCAACGGTGTCTGCGACACCGTGATCGCGCCGGCGCCCGGCCTCGACCCGGAGCTCGCGGGCCGCGCCCAGGAACTGGCGCTGCGCATCGCCGAGGAGCTGGACGTCGTCGGTCATCTGGCCGTCGAGCTCTTCGAGACCGCCGACGGCCGCATCCTGGTGAACGAGCTCGCCATGCGCCCGCACAACTCCGGCCACTGGACCCAGGACGGCGCGATCACCTCGCAGTTCGCCAACCACGTCCGTGCCGTGCTCGACCTGCCGCTCGGCGATCCCCGCCCGCGCGCCCGCTGGACGGTCATGGCCAATGTCCTCGGCGGCGACTACCCCGACATGTACTACGCGTACCTCCATTGCATGGCGCGGGACCCGCAGTTGAAGATCCATATGTACGGCAAGGACGTGAAGCCCGGCCGTAAGGTCGGCCATGTCAACACCTACGGCGACGACCTGGCGGATGTGCGCGAGCGCGCCGCGCACGCCGCCGGCTATCTGCGAGGAACGATCACCGAATGACGCCCAGCACTCCCCCGGCTACCGCTGGGAGGTCCCCCCGGCCTGAGAACGCCGGCGCCCCCTCCTCCGCTCCGTCCCCCGTGGTCGGCATCGTCATGGGCTCCGACTCCGACTGGCCCGTCATGGAGGCCGCCGCCCAGGCCCTCGCCGAGTTCGAGATCCCCTACGAGGTCGACGTCGTCTCGGCGCACCGCATGCCGCGCGAGATGATCGCGTACGGCGAGGAGGCGGCCGGCCGCGGACTGAAGGCGATCATCGCGGGCGCCGGCGGCGCGGCCCACCTCCCCGGGATGCTCGCCTCGGTCACCCCGCTCCCGGTCATCGGCGTCCCCGTCCCGCTCAAGTACCTGGACGGCATGGACTCCCTGCTGTCCATCGTGCAGATGCCGGCCGGGGTGCCGGTCGCCACCGTCTCGGTCGGCGGAGCCCGTAACGCCGGATTGCTGGCCGCCCGGATCCTCGCCACCCAGGACGCCGAACTCCTCGGCCGGATGCGGGAGTTCCAGCAGGAGCTGAACGACCAGGCCACCGAGAAGGGCAAGCGGCTGCGCAACAAGGTCGCCTCTCCGGCCGGCTTCGGCTTCGGGGGCGGCAAGTGAGCTCCTCCCGGGACGCCGCCCGGGACCTGCTCGCCCGCTGGCCCGTCGTCGACGGCCACAACGACCTGCCCTGGGCGCTGCGCGAGCAGGTCCGCTACGACCTCGACCGGCGCGATATCGCCGCCGACCAGTCCGCGAACCTCCACACCGACCTGCCGCGGCTGCGCTCCGGCGGCGTCGGCGCGCAGTTCTGGTCGGTGTACGTACGCGCCGACTACGCGGGCGACAAGGCCGTCAGCGCGACCCTCGAACAGATCGATGTGGTGCGGGAACTGGTCGCCCGCCACCCCGGCGAGCTGCGCCTGGCGCACACCGCCGACGAGATGGAGGCGGCCCGCGCCGAGGGCCGGATCGCGTCCCTCATGGGTGCCGAGGGCGGCCACTCCATCCACAACTCGCTGGCCACCCTGCGGGCGCTGCACCGGCTGGGCGTGCGCTATATGACGCTCACCCACAACGACACGATCGCCTGGGCGGACTCCGCGACCGACGAGGCCCGCCACAACGGGCTGACGGCCTTCGGCGAGGAGGTCGTCCGTGAGATGAACCGCTGCGGGATGCTGGTCGACCTCTCGCACGTCTCGGCCGACACCATGCGCGACGCGCTGCGCGTCAGCACCGCACCGGTGATCTTCTCGCACTCCTCCGCACGCGCCGTCTGCGACCATCCGCGCAACATCCCCGACGACGTGCTGGCGCAGCTGCCCGCCAACGGCGGTGTCGCCATGGCCACCTTCGTGCCGAAGTTCGTGCTGCCGGCCGCCGTCGCCTGGACCCAGCGCGCCGACGAGAACATGCGGGCCCACGGTCTGCACCACCTCGACACCACCGAGGCGGGCATGACGGTCCAGCGGGCCTTCGAGGCCGCCCACCCGCGCCCGATGGCCACCGCGGCCACCGTGGCCGACCACCTCGACCACATGCGCGAGGTGGCCGGCGTCGACCACATCGGTATCGGCGGCGACTTCGACGGCACCGCCTTCACCCCGGCCGACCTGGCCGATGTCGCCGGCTACCCGAACCTGATCGCCGAGCTGCTGGACCGTCAGTGGTCCGAAGCCGACCTGGCCAAGCTCACCTGGCAGAACGCCGTCCGCACGCTGCGCGCCGCCGAGGACGTGGCGCGCAGCGAGCAGCAGCGGCGCGGCCCGTCCCACGCGACGATCGAGCAGCTGGACGGCTGACGCACCGGGCCGGGGCCCTCACCTCATGCGGAGAGGGCCGGGGCGCTCACGTCATACAGAGGCAGAACGGGTGCCCGGCCGGGTCGAGATAGACCCGCCAGTCGCGCTTGCCGTCGTCGTGCTGGACGAGCTTGGCGCCCAGCGCGACGACCGTGCGCTCGGCCTCGTCGATCTCCGCGCGCGGGACGTCGAAGTCGAGGTGCAGCTGCTGAGGCATGTCCTGGCCGGGCCACTGCGGCGGCCGGTAGCCCTCGGCCACCCGCTGGAAGGCGAGGGTCCGGCCGCCCGGTCCGGCGATCTCGACCCAGTGGTCGTCTTCTTTGGCCACCTGCCAGCCGAGCATGTCCGCGTAGAAATCCGCGAGGGTCCGGGGGTCGGGACAGTCCAGTGCGACAACGCCGAGTGTGATGAGGCTCATGCCGTCACGATAGCTGCGCTGGGGCCGGCTTCCCACGTAATTGGCTGTCCCGCCGCGGGGGTTGCTCGCCGTTGCGCGCTTTGCGGCGCCGCGTACGTTATCGGCCCTCCCGTCGCGGAGGACGCTCGCCGTTGCGCCTGCGGCGGGCCGTTGCCGCTGCGCGGGGCTGTCCGGCTGCGGGACCGCCCCTCCGGACTCCGTCCTGCGGTCCGGCCCCTCCCCGTTGGGGGTGGGAGAAGACCGGTGGGGGTGCAGATGGATGGGCGGGTGCGCCCCGTGGACGCACCACAGGGACACCGGACAGGAGACGCGCGCCCCCGCCACCTCACCACCCACCCACGGGAGGGGACGGACCGCAGGACGAAGTCCGGAGGGCCGTCACCGCACCCGACCACCCACGCCGGCCGCAGGCGCAACGGCGGCAAGCCAGTACGGCGGGAAAGCTGGGTACGTGGGGGGGCGCCGCAAAGCGCGCAACGGCGGCAAGCCAGTACGGCGGGAAAGCCAGGTACGTGGGAGGGAAACTAGGCGCGCGGGCGCCCCAGCGCCCGGTACGTCCAGCCCGCCTTGCGCCACAGTTCGGGGTCGAGGGCATTGCGGCCGTCCAGGATGCGGCGTTCGGCGACGACGTCGCCCAACGCGGCCGGGTCCAGCTCACGGAACTCGCGCCACTCCGTCAGATGCAGCACCACGTCCGCGCCGCGCACCGCCTCCAGCGCGCTGTCCGCGTACGCCAGCGTCGGGAAGAGCCGCCGGGCGTTCTCCATGCCCTTCGGGTCGTACACCGTCACCTGGCCGCCCTGGAGGTGGATCTGGCCGGCGACATTGAGCGCGGGGGAGTCGCGGACATCGTCCGAATCGGGCTTGAAGGTCGCGCCCAGCACGGCGACCCGCTTGCCGAGGAAGCCGCCGCCCACCGCGTCCCGGGTCAGCTCGACCATATGGCCGCGGCGCCGCATATTGATCGAGTCGATCTCGCGCAGGAACGTCAGCGCCTGGTCGGCGCCCAGCTCACCGGCGCGCGCCATGAAGGCCCGCAGGTCCTTGGGCAGGCAGCCGCCGCCGAAGCCGATCCCGGCCCGCAGGAACTTCTTGCCGATCCGCTCGTCGTGCCCGATGGCCTCCGCCAGCTTCACCACATCGCCGTCGGCCGCCTCACAGACCTCCGCCATCGCGTTGATGAAGGAGATCTTCGTCGCCAGGAAGGAGTTGGCGGAGGTCTTCACCAGCTCGGACGTCGGGTAGTCCATGACGATGAACGGCGAGCCCTCGGCGATCGGTGTGGCGTACACCTCGCGCAGCAGCTCCTCGGCCCGCTCACCGGCCACGCCCACGACGATCCGGTCCGGGTGCAGGGTGTCCTTGACGGCGAACCCCTCGCGCAGGAACTCCGGGTTCCAGGCAAGTTCGGCGGCGGCGCCCGCCGGGGCGGCCGCCGTCAGCCGCTCGGCGAGCCGGGCCGCGCTGCCCACCGGCACCGTCGACTTGCCGATCACCAGCGAGGGCCGGGTCAGATACGGCGCCAGCGAGTCGAAAGCGCTCTCCACGTACGACATGTCACAGGCGTACTCACCGTGCTTCTGCGGGGTGTTCACACAGACGAAGTGGACATCGCCGAAGGCCCCGGCCTCCTCGTAGGAGGTGGTGAAGCGCAGCCGGCCGGTCGAGCCCTCGATCCCGTCGACATGGCGGCGCAGCAGCTCCTCCAGGCCGGGCTCGTACATCGGGACCTCGCCCCGCTGGAGCATCTCGATCTTCTCGGGCACCACATCGAGCCCCAGCACCTCGAAGCCCAGCTCGGCCATGGCCGCGGCGTGGGTCGCGCCGAGGTAGCCGGTGCCGATCACGGTGATCTTGAGGGCCATGGATGCTCCAAAAAAAGGGGAGATGCGGCGCGGAGCGCCGGCGTTGTGGGGTGGTGGTCGGGTGACGGGTGGGGGAGATGCGGCGCGGAGCGCCGGCGTTGTGGGGTGGTGGCCGGGTGACGGGTGGGCTGAGGAAAACGGCGCTGACCGAGCATAGTCGGGCCCGGAAGAGCCTCCGCCGGCCGTCGCCCGCGCAGGTCCGTAACTGTCGGCAACCTCACGTATCCGCAAGCCGGGGTCGGCGCCTAGAATCCGGAGAGGTAAAGGGTTACTTAACGGTAGTTAGCACTGCCGTTCAGCTCACAGGGGAGTGAGAAAGCGTGGCGGGAACCGCTGATTTCGATCTGTACCGGCCGTCCGAGGAGCACGACATGCTCCGCGAGTCGGTGCGCTCGCTCGCCGAGGCGAAAATCGCGCCGTTCGCCGCCGCGGTGGACGAGGAGGCCCGCTTCCCGCAGGAGGCGCTGGACGCGCTGGTCGCCAACGACGTGCACGCCGTCCATGTCCCGGAGGCCTACGGCGGGGCCGGTGCCGACGCGCTGGCGACCGTCATCGTCATCGAGGAGGTCGCCCGTGTC
The DNA here is from genome assembly GCF_053612065.1 of Streptomyces sp. NPDC054765. Lineage (NCBI taxonomy): Bacteria > Bacillati > Actinomycetota > Actinomycetes > Kitasatosporales > Streptomycetaceae > Streptomyces > Streptomyces sp. NPDC054765. The sequence goes on from NZ_JBSHBP010000032.1 coordinate 51,340, forward strand.
TGCGCCTCGTCCTCCCTCATACCGGCGGTCAACAAGCTCGGCTCGCTGCCGGTGATCCTCTCCGGCTCCGAGGAGCTGAAGGCGAAGTACCTGGGCCCGCTGGCCAAGGGCGACGCGATGTTCTCGTACTGCCTCAGCGAGCCGGACGCCGGTTCCGACGCGGCCGGCATGAAGACCAAGGCCGTCCGCGACGGTGACCACTACATCCTCAACGGCGTCAAGCGCTGGATCACCAACGCCGGCGTCAGCGAGTACTACACGGTGATGGCCGTCACCGACCCGGAGAAGCGCTCCAAGGGCATCTCGGCCTTCGTCGTCGAGAAGGGCGACGAGGGCGTCTCCTTCGGCGCCCCGGAGAAGAAGCTCGGCATCAAGGGCTCCCCGACCCGCGAGGTCTACCTCGACAACGTCCGGATCCCCGCCGACCGCATGATCGGCGCCGAGGGCACCGGCTTCGCCACCGCGATGAAGACCCTGGACCACACCCGCATCACCATCGCGGCCCAGGCCCTCGGCATCGCCCAGGGCGCCCTGGACTACGCCAAGGGCTACGTCCAGGAGCGCAAGCAGTTCGGCAAGCCGATCGGCGACTTCCAGGGCGTGCAGTTCATGCTCGCCGACATGGCCATGAAGGTGGAGGCGGCCCGTCAGCTCACCTACGCCGCGGCGGCCAGGTCCGAGCGGATCTCCGCCGGCGGCAAGGGCGAGGACCTGACGTTCTTCGGCGCCGCGGCCAAGTGCTACGCCTCCGACGCCGCCATGGAGATCACCACGGACGCCGTCCAGCTGCTCGGCGGCTACGGCTACACCCGTGACTACCCGGTCGAGCGGATGATGCGCGACGCCAAGATCACCCAGATTTATGAGGGCACGAATCAGGTGCAGCGGATCGTGATGGCAAGGAACCTTCCCTAGCAGGGTTTTTGCAGGTCAGAGCCGCTTTGAGGCGCCGTGAGGGGCGCTGCCGGCTTGCTGTCCGTTCCGGGCCGATCAGGGCCGATCAGGGCCGTTCCTGGGCGTCATGCTGGGGGAATCCTGGGTCGCTGACGGTGCGAGTTGGGTCGCTGACCAGCACAAACAGAACAGCCCCCGGCGTCGCGCCGGGGGCTGTTGTCGTACGAGGACAGGCGACGTCTGACGTCTCTGTGCGGTGGGCCGCCGGTCAGTTGCCGGAGACCGTGACCTTCTCGTCGTTGTTCAGCTGCTGGACCAGCTGCTGGAGCTTGGCCTTGTCCCACACCAGGTTGCCGCCGGTGGAGCCGGAGATCGGCATGTTCATCGACTTGCCCTCGCCGCCGGTGACGCCCTTCATCGAGAAGAACATGCTGCCCAGGTCGAACAGGCTCATGTCCTTGTCGACGATGAGGGTGTCCAGGCCGGCGCCCATCGTCGGGTAGAGCTTGAAGGGGTTGAGGACGGTCGCGGGGGTGGCCGTCTGGCTCGCCAGGGTCGCCAGGAACTTCTGCTGGTTCTTCGTACGGTCCAGGTCCTGGCCGGCGAAGGCGTGCCGGGTCCGGACGAAGGCGAGCGCCTGCTGCCCGTTGAGCGTCTGCTTGCCGGCCGGGAAGTCGGCGCCGGAGTTCTTGTCCTTGAACGCCTTGGGGATGTCCATCTCGACGCCGCCGATGGCGTCCACGATGTTGGCGAAGCCGGCGAAGCCGATCTCGACGTAGTGGTCGATGTGCAGCTTGGTGTTGAACTCGACGGTGCGCACCAGCAGCTCCGGGCCGTCCTCGGCGTAGGCCGCGTTGAGCTTGGTGTGCCGCCCGGTGTCCGGGTACTTCTTGCCGGAGGTCGAGCCGACGAACGACGGAATCTCGACGTCCGAGTCACGCGGCAGGGATATCAGCGTCGGGCCGTTGCTGCCGTCGTGCAGGATCATCATCGAGTCGGTGCGCTTGCCCTCGGCGGAGCCGGTGTGCAGCTTCTGCTTCTCCGCGGCGGACATGCCCTCGCGGCTGTCCGAGCCGACGATCAGGTAGTTCGTGCCGTCGCCCGCCTGCGGCCGGTCGATGACCTTGCTCAGGTCCACCTTGCGGCGGAGCTTGCCGTCGGCCCAGAAGTAGGTGGCCACCGAGGCGACCGCCAGCACGGCGACCAGGGTGATGACCGTCCACTTGATGCGCCGGCCCCAGCGGGGGCGCGGCCGGCCGCCACGGCCGTCGCCGTAACCAGTGCCGTCACCGCCACCAGGGCCGCCGCCGTAGACCTGGCCGGTGTTGTAGCCGTTGTCGTATGCGTCGTCGTAGCCCTGGGACTGCTGCGGCGGTACGGCCGCGCCCCGGCGCGGGGACATCGACGGCGGCAGCGGGGGCTCGTGCCGCTGATAGCCGGGGCCTGCGTCGCGGCGCACCTGTGGCATCGCGCGCGCACCCTCCGGCTCGGCGCTGCCGCTGCCGTGTCCGTACCGATTGCCGCTCTGGTCGCCGGACCACCCATTGGGCCACTCATTCATACGGGGAAGTGTGCATCCCGCACAGGGGTGCTCCATAGAGCGGGTGCCGGATCGGGCCAGGGCTGTTGCAGACCTGATGCAAAGCCGCGGCGCTCCGCCGCCGCATACCGCACGGCGTCATGACCATTCCGACCTGCATGAATGGAAGCAACCATTCCGGATTGTTTCCGGCGAAGGCCGTGAGAGCTGCGTCACGGACCTGCGCAAACGGCGAGACCAGTCTCACGATCGGCGGGGGGCGGTGCCGTTCGGCCGCCGCTTAGGCTGGCTGTATGACCGATCTCGTCACCGACAGCCCCGAGGGCGACGTCATGGGCAAGCCCACGTCCGTGTCCCGCATCACACTCAGCCACATCATGACGGCCGGCGACACGAACCTCCTGGGAACGGTGCACGGTGGCGTGATCATGAAACTCGTCGACGATGCGGCGGGCGCCGTGGCCGGACGCCACTCCGGCGGGCCCGCCGTGACCGCCTCCATGGACGAGATGGCCTTCCTCGAACCGGTCCGGATCGGCGACCTCGTCCATGTGCGCGCCCAGGTCAACTGGACCGGCCGCTCCTCGATGGAGGTCGGCGTACGGGTCCTGGCCGAGCGCTGGAACGAATCCAGCCCGGCCCAGCAGGTCGGCTCCGCCTACCTCGTCTTCGCCGCCGTCGACGAGCAGGGCAAGCCCCGCCGGGTGCCGCCGGTGATCCCCGAGACCGAACGCGACAAGCGCCGCTACCAGGAGGCGCAGATCCGCCGCACACACCGCCTCGCCCGGCGGCGCGCGATCATGGAGCTGCGCGAACGGCGGGCCGCGGAAGGCCTCGACGACGCATAGCGGCCACCGTCAGCTGCCCGAGCAGGGCCAGCCCCGAGCCGATCACGGTGCCGGCCGCCGCGCAGATCACATCGTCGATATCGGCGATCCGCCCGGCCCGCATCAGCAGCTGTGCCGTCTCGATGGCCAGGCACAGTCCCACGCCGAGCAGGAACGCCGCGGCGGCCGACGTGCGCGGCGCAGCGAACCGCAGCAGCAGCGGTGCGGGCACGAACAGCGCGGCATTGGCGGTCTGCCGCCGCACCAGCATCGTCAGCTCCCCGGGCTCCAGCTGGGCGCCCAGGTCGAACAGCCCCTCACCGGGCCGCCACCACACCGTCGAGTCCCCCGAGCCGATCGGCTGGCTGGGCGCGAGCGTCACCACCAGGAGCAGCAGCAGCCAGCCGGCCAGCAGCATGCGGGCCGTGGTGCGCGGCGCCGCGCGGCCGGGGACGGCCGCCGTCCAGAGGGCGAGCGCCATCGCCAGCGTCAGTGCCAGCACCAGGAAGAGCGCCACCGTGGTGGGGGTGATGCCCAGCACAACCTGCCACACGATGCGCCCCTTTCAGGAAACCGGACTGCCCAGGGCATCCCGGACATCAACCACAGCTCCATTTCGTGACGTAGACCGTCTCGCCACGCTCCATGACACCCCGGATGCATTCATCCGCGAGCATCTCCACCCGGCCGCTCAGTCCGACGGCACCGCGCTGTGTCCGCCGGGTGCCGAACCACCCGGGGAACGCGGTGATCCGGTCGTTCTTCCGCTGGTAGCCGAGCCGCACGGTGATCTCGTCCGGACCGGCCGCCCGCCCGTCGCCCGCCACCGCCCCGGCGGGCGACGCTTCGCGACGCGGTGACACGCCGTGCCGCCGGTAGGTCGTGGTGTACGTGCCGTCCGACCCCACCGGACCGCGCAGACACAGCTGACCGCGCACCAGGTCCCCGCAGCCGGTCGGCTCGGGGGGCGCCGGCGGCGCCGCGGCGGCGGTGGCCGCCACCAGGCACATCGCCGCGACGGCCACCATGATCCGGCGGGCGTCAACACGCGGGTCCGGACGGCGTGCCGGTGGTCCGGGCGCGGTGCGACGGGGCGCGGGGACACTCATGGGCACACTGCCTCGTCGCCGGTGATCGCCGAGATCCCGCCCGGCTTCTGCGGCGGCTCCTCGGCCCGTACCCGCTGCACCACCTGGTGGTCCTGGCCGGTCGCCACCAGCAACGCCGGCCCCCGTCCGGCCACCGGGCGCAGCTCGGCGCCGGGCAGCGCGGCGGCCAGCGAGCGGGCCGAACGGTCCCAGCGCGGGTCGTAGGCGATGACCGTACGGGGCACCTTGCCGAGAGGGGAGCCGGCGGGGGCGCCGGTGACGGCGAAGCCGGTGGACTGCAGCTCCCCGGCCATCGCGGCGGCCGCACCGGTCCGGTCGCCGCCGCCTGCGACCTGCACCTGCACCTGCACCTGTCCCGGCGGGACGTCCACGACCCTGGCCCGCGGCTCCTTGCGGTCCCGGCGCACCGCGATCGGCTTGTCCTCGCGGATCGCCTGGAAGAGCTTCGGCGCCTGCACCGGGTCCCACCGCACGGTCGAGCCGACGCCCGGCACGGGCTGGGCCACATTGGCCAGGGGGACTGAGGTGAACTCCGAGGACGAGGGGGTGAAGCCGCGCATCGCCTGCCCGAGGCCGACCAGGTCATCGGCCCCGAAGCCCGAGTCGGCCCGTACGGACCGCAGCATCGTGTCGGCGACGTCCCGGAAGCGGATCGGGTTCATCAGCACTCCGGAGGAGGTGATCTTGTGGATGAGGGCGGCCAGGAAGCGTTGCTGGCGCTGCATCCGGCCGAGGTCGGCGGAGCCGTCGATATGCCGTGAGCGCACGTACTGCAGCGCCTGGCCGCCGTTGAGCTGCGACTTTCCGACCGGCAGAGCCAGGCCCGTATAGCTGTCGCGCAGCGGCCGTACGGTGCAGATCTCCACCCCGCCGACCGCGTCCACGCTGCGCATGAAGCTGGTGAAGTCGACCTCCAGATAGTGGTCGATATGCACCCCGGTCATGTGCTCGACGGTTCGCACGGTGAGGCTGGGGCCGCCCTCGGCGTAGGCCGCGTTCAGCTTGATGGCGTGCTTGGCGCGCGGCCGGCCGGTGACCGCGTCCGTATGCGGGGGGACCTCGGCGTAGGAGTCGCGGGGCAGGCTCACCACGCTGGCGCGGTCCCGGTCGGCGGAGAGGTGGACCAGCATCAGGGTGTCGGTGCAGTGACAGGGCGCGCCGCCCAGGTGGTACTTCTGCTTCTCCCCGGGGGTGAGCTTGTCGCGCCCGTCCGTGCCGACGACCAGGAAGTTCAGTCCGTCGCCGCCCCCGGGCCGGTTGCTCATGCCGGTGAAGGCGTCCACCCTGCCGATGCCGCTCTCCACGCCGGTGACCACGGCGTGCCCGACGCCGCTCACGGCCAGCAGCAGCACGGACGCGACCGCGCCGATCCGTAGCCCCCAGCGCGGACCCGGCGGTCGTCGGCGGCCCGGCCGGGCGGCCCGGCGCCTGGCCGGACGGGGGGAGCGGAACGGCGCGGTCACGGGGGACACCTCCGCGGCTGGACGGGCGTGAGCGGTGCCCGTCGGGGGAGCGGGTCAGGGCGGGTCAGGGCGGGTCAGGGCGGTGCAGAGGGAGCAGGAGAGAGAAGGAGAAGGAGAGAGGGAGAGGGGGAGGGGGAGGGGGAGGGGGGAAAGGAGGAGGAGAAGGAAGGGGCAGGAGTCGGGATGAACGGGGCGGATCAGGCGGGAACACCGTAGGTCCATATGATCGGATATAAAGCGCCACACGCCGGGCGTCGGCCGCCGGGCCACCCGGCTGCGTCCGACGCTGTCCCCCATTCGCGGTAACGTGAGGCGCGATACTGCAGTCTCCCGGCGGGCGCTGCCGTCGCTGGCGGCTCCGCCGCGGGCCGTACCCCTGAGGAACCATGCCGCAGCAGCAGCCCCCGGCCGTCTCCGTGATCATGCCGGTGCTCAACGAGGAACGTCACCTGCGCAATTCGGTCCGGCACATCCTGGAGCAGGAGTACGCCGGCGAGATGGAGGTGGTGATCGCCCTCGGCCCGTCCACGGACCGTACGGACGAGATTGCCGCCGGGCTCGTCGCCGAGGACCCCCGGGTGCACACGGTGCCGAACCCCACCGGCCGTACCCCCGCCGCGCTGAACGCCGCGATCAAGGCGTCCCGGCATCCGATCGTGGTCCGCGTCGACGGCCACGGCATGCTCTCGCCCCACTACATCGCCACCGCCGTGCGCCTCCTGGAGGAGACCGGCGCGGCGAACGTCGGCGGCATCATGCACGCCGAGGGGGAGAACGCCTGGGAGGACGCGGTCGCCGCCGCGATGACCTCCAAGATCGGCGTGGGCAATGCCGCCTTCCACACGGGCGGGCAGGCCGGACCCGCCGAGACGGTCTACCTCGGAGTGTTCCGGCGCGAGGCGCTGGAGCGGCAGGGCGGCTACAACGAGGAGTTCATCCGTGCCCAGGACTGGGAGCTGAACTTCCGGATCCGTGAGGCCGGCGGGCAGATCTGGTTCTCGCCCGAGCTGCGGGTGCAGTACCGCCCGCGGCCGAGCGTCAAGGCGCTGGCCAAGCAGTACAAGGACTACGGCAAGTGGCGTCATGTCGTCGCCCGCTACCACGCCGGGTCGATCAATCTGCGCTATCTCGCACCGCCGGCCGCGGTGTGCGCCATCGCGGCGGGCCTGGTGGCCGGCGCGGTGGTCACCCCCTGGGGCCTGATCGTGCCGGCCGGCTATCTCGCGGCGATCGCCGCCGGGTCGGTGCCCGCCGGCAAGGGCCTCCCGCTCACGGCGCGTGCCCGGATCCCGCTCGCCCTGGCCACCATGCACATGGCCTGGGGCGTCGGCTTTTTGACCAGCCCCCGCTCCCTCGCCAAGAAGGTCATCGCCAGCCGCCGGCCGGCGGTACCGGCTCCGGCGGGCGACGCCGGGTAGGACGGGCGACGCCGGGTAGGCCGGTAGGACGGGCGGCCGAGTGGGCCGGGCGGCCGGGCCGCCGGGCAGACCTCCCCTCTACACCCGCCCACCCCCCGAAGGGGGGTGGGCGGCGGGGAAAAAACTACGGGGCCCAGGGCGGACGGAACCCTCTCGCGGCATACCGGACCTTCCCGAGACGGGCGGGGATTTTCCCGAGGCGGACGCGATGTTGCAGCCGGCCCCTGGAAGCCCCCTAGAAGCTGTACTGCGGATTCACCTTCATACAGGCCTTGGAATCCTCGCCGTTGAGCGCATCCGCGCTGTCCGGCGCCTTGTCCGCGGCCTTCTCGTCGCCCGGCTGCTTCGGGTACGCCGAGCCGTGCCGCCAGTCGTTGCCGACCACCAGCCGCATCCCGGTGGCCGAACTGGACTCCCGGACCGCGCTCTTGGGCAGTCCGAGCGCCTTCGCCAGCGCCAGGGCGTCGCCCCGCTGTCCCTTGTCCTGGTACGTGAGGGTGGTGTCGGGCTGGGTGATGAGCGCGGAATCGGTGCCGGCAGAGGTGTAGCCGAGCCCCGACAGCTGCTGCTGGATGACGGCCGCCCGGCCGGAGACCGGGCCGTTCACCGTGCTGTTGGTGCCGTTCTGCACCACAACTTTCAGCTGATCGGCGGGAGTTGACGGCTTGGGGTCCGGCGTCGCCTTCTTCTTCTTGTCCTTGCCGTCCAGCGCGGTGTCGCTGCGCAGCAGTCCGAAGGTGGCCTCCGCGTCGCCGGGCTTGGGTACGACGTACGACTCGTCGGAGCTGTACTGCCAGGGCATGGTGACCATCGTGATGCGCTTGGCCGGTACCCGGTTGAGGTCGCCGCCCAGGTCGTAGAGCTTCTTGACGGTGTCGAGGCCGTCGTCGACGGTCAGTGCCTTGGTCGCGGCCTCCGCCAGATCGCGCAGCTGCCCCGGGTCGGTGAGCTTGGTGCCCTGCTTCAGCTGGCGGACCATCGAGTTCATGTACATGTGCTGGGCCTTGGCCCGGCCGATGTCGGTGTTGTCCTCGAAGCCGTAGCGGGTGCGCAGCCACTGCAGGGCCTGGACGCCCTTGACGGAGTGGGTGCCCTTGGTGAGCTTCAGCCCGCTGCCGTGGCCCTTGCTGTCGTGCGAGTAGACATTGTTGTCGACGCAGACGGGGACGCCGCCGATGGCGTCCGCCATGTCCACCACACCGGAGAAGTCGACCATCATGAAGTGGTCGATGTAGATGCCGGTCAGCTCCTGCCAGGTGGCGAGCGTGCAGCCCGGACCGCCGTGCTGGAGCGACTGGTTGATGGCCGCGGTGGTCTGCGGATAGGTCTGGTGGGTCTTCGGGTCGGTGCACTGCGGGATCGTCACCCGGGTGTCCCGCGGGATGGAGATCACCGACATGTTGCTGCGGTCCGCGGAGACGTGCAGCAGCATCTGCACATCGGCCAGCGGCTTGCGGTCCGCGTCCTGCCGGGCGCCGCCGAGCTCGATGTTCTTCTCGCTGTTGCGGCCGTCCGAGCCCAGCAGCAGGATGTTCAGCGGGCTCTGCCCGAAGGCATTGGGATCCGGTTTCTGGAGGCCGTCCCCGCTCAGGGACCTCGGCGCCTTGCGGAGGTTCGCGTTGAGGTGCTCGTAGTACCAGTACCCGGCGCCCGCGCCGCCCACTATCAGGACGGCGAGCGTGAGGGCGGTCCAGCGCAGCACCTTGCGGCCCTTGCCACGGCGCGGCTGACTCCCCTCGCCGGGCCCGCCGCCCGCGGCGGTTTTGCTCCCGCCACCGGATGACACCCCGTCACCGGGGGCCCTCCCGTCGCCGGATGACACCCCGTCGCCCGCGGGAGGCGTTCCGCCGGGTGCGTCCGGCGGGAGCCCCTTGTCCTCGTACAGACCGTCGTCCCAGCCCAGCTCCTGTGCATCGGGCTGGCGTCGCCGGCGTGACCGGTCACCGCGCACACTGCTCTGCCGCATTGGGCCCTCTCCCCGCTTTCCGTCCGGTGGTGCGCTCGGCGTCGCGGCGGGGCGGCCGGATCCCGCTCAGGTCACTTCGCGCAGATGTTCTTGTCATCTGCATTGACGTTCTGCACCCCGGCCGGGGTTTCGGTCGGTGCCTCGATCGGTGAGCCCGGGGCCTTGAAATCCTTGCCGAGGATGAGCTTCATCGGTACGCGGGCACCGGCGTTCTGCGACGACTTCTTCAGCGCGCTCTTGGGCAGCCCCATCCAGTCGGCCAGGGTGGCGGCCTGGTCGGCCTGGTTCGGCGCGTATTCGAGGCGGGTGGCGGCCAGCTTCGACGGCGCGTTGCCGGCGTTGGTCGAGAGCCTGGCGGCCTTGGAATTCTGCAGCCAGTCCACGGTCTCCTGGGCCGAGCCGATCGGACCGCCGCCGTTGGAGACATCGACCCGTACGAGCCCGGCCGGGGCCTTCGTGACCGGGCCGGAGCTCTTCTTGCCCTTCTTGCCCTTGGCCAGGGTGTGGTCCGCCCGCACCATGGCGAACAGCGGGTCCGCCTTGGCCTTGTCGAGGATGACGGTGGCCGCGTCCTTGGGGTTGTCCAGCACCGGCACCGTGGCGAAGGTGATTTTGTTGATGTCGACCTTCTTGAGGTCGGAGCCGAAGTCCAGCAGCTTCTTCGCGCTGCCGATCCCGGTGTCGACGGTGAGCGCCCTGGTCGCCGCCTGGCTGACGTCGTAGAGCTTGCTCGGGCTGCTGAACGCGCTGGACTTCAGCTTGCGGATCAGCGAGCTGAGGAACTGCTGCTGGAGCTGGATCCGGCTCAGGTCGCTGCCGAAGCCGACGGTGTGGCGGGTACGGACGAACGCCAGCGCCTGCTCGCCCTTGACGATGTGCCGGCCGGCCTTCAACTTCAGGTGCGACTTGGGGTCGTTGATGTCCTTGCCCGCACACACCTCGACGCCGTCGACGGCGGTGGACAGCTCCTTGACCGCATTGAAGTCGGCCATCATGAAGTGATTTATCTTCAGCCCGGTCATCTGCTCGACGGTGCGCCAGGTGCAGCCGGGGTCCCGGCCCTCCTGGCCCAGGCTGGTGTTGAAGCGCACCCCGTTCTGGCCCGGGATGGTCTTCTTCGTGCCGTCCTTCTGCGTCGTCGGGCAGTTCGGGATGTTGGTGATCATGTCGCGCGGGATGCTCAGCGCCGTCGCGTTCGACCGGTCCTTGGAGATGTGCATCAGGATCGTGGTGTCCGCGTGGCCGACGCTGCCGGCATCGCCGTAGCCCGAATTGCCTTTGCCGGAGCGGGCGTCCGTCCCGATGATGAGGACGTTGACCGGGCCGTTGGAGACCGCGTCGTTCTCCACCCCGACATCGACCTTGGAGATGTTCCCGTTCAGCTGCTGGTAGAGGTAGAACGCGCCACCGCAGCCGGCGACGAGGACGAAGCCCAGTGCACCGGCCGTCCAGTACAGCGCCTTCTTCTTGCCGGACTTCTTCGGCTTGGCCTTACGGCGGCCGGCCGGGCCCGCCGCCACTGCCGACGCCGCACGGCTGCCGGCCGCCCGGCGGGCCGCCCGTCCGCCGGCGGGGCGCTCGTCGCCCTCGGCGCTCTCGTCCCGCAGGCCGCGCTGGGTGGGCAGCGGCCGGGTGTCGGTGTCACCGCCCGACTTGCCCGCAGCACGTCTGGAGCCGGCCGTCTTGCGGTCGGCGGGGCGAGCGGGGGCCTGACCCTCAGGGTCAAGCCGCAGCTCGTAATTGCCGGTGTTCGGGTCGAACACCCACTGATCGGCGGGATCGACGTTGTTGTCGCCCGCCCGCCCACGGCCTTGCGCGTCCACGGTGCCTTAAGTCCTCCGTCGGTGCCACGCGGCGCCATCCCCTCAAGGCGCTCGGTCGGTCGATCGTGCATTGCATGGTTCATCGGTCAGCTGGTCCTGCGACCGGATCGCTCACACTATCCGCCCAGTTCAGCGCCCCGCGACGCGCGTGACAAATTCCACTTGCCTACAACTGGGCAATCCGCCCAATCCATTCGAGTCACCAGGAGTACTTTGCGGCATCTTTATTCGCAGACCCCGTGTTCCGCTGTCGTTCCGGGAAAGACCGGGCCCGAACCTGCCGACGGCGAGGGCGATGGGGCGGGCCGGCCGGGCGGTGGTCCGCCTCCCGTGCGGACCGGCTCCCCGCCGGTGCCGGGCGGGGGCTGCACCGTCACCGGAAGATCTCTGTGCAGCTGCCCGAAGAGCCGGCCGGCGTCCGGCTGCGCCAACTCGTCGCGGTTGGGGTCGTAGCGGTACCCCCGGCGGGGCGCGGTCATGAGCTGGACCCGGTCGGTGGGAATGCTGCGGGTGCTGCGCACCAATGCGTACAGCTCCTTCAAGGAGGCCAGCGCGGCGTCCGTGGTCAGTGAACTCGTCGCGGCGTCCAGCACCGGATACAGCCGGGTGGGATTGAGCAGGACACCATTGCTCTGCACTTTCTTCACGAGAGCGCCGAGAAAGTCCTGTTGTCGCTGCATGCGCTGGGTGTCGCTGCCGTTGCCCAGGCTCTTACGGGCCCGTACGTAACCGAGCGCGGCCTCACCGTGCAGCGTCTGGCGGCCCGCGGGCAGGCTGAGCTGCGCATCGGCGTCATGGACGGGCCGGGGCAGACAGACCTCGACCCCGTCCACCGCGTCCACCATCTTCTTGAAGCCGACGAAGTCGATGATCACGTAGTGGTCGATACGGATGCCGGTCAGCTTCTCGGCCGTACGGATCGTGCAGGCCGCGCCGCCGACCGCGAACGTCCCGTTGAACTGGTCCGTGCGCGGCGCGGTCTCCGTGCCGTCCGGGCGCTTGCAGTGCGGCACCTGCACCATCAGATCGCGCGGGATGCTCACCGCGGTGGCGCTCTTCCGGTCCGCCGCGAGATGCAGCAGCATCGTGGTGTCGGAGCGCTGACCGCTGCTGTGGCCGTACCGGCTGTTGCCGCCCTGACGGCTGTCGGAGCCGATCAGCAGCACGTTCTCGGCGTTCGGCGGGCCCGCGGGCGGCCGCTCCGACTCCCACTTCCGCAGCTCCCGCTCGGTGGCGCTGTCGGTGCGGATATTGCCGCTGAGCTTGGCGTACACCGCCCAGCCGGCCCCCGCCCCGGCCAGCAGGATCCCGGCGGTCCCCAGGGCGGCCCACCGCCACCGGTGGCGGCGGTACGGCGGCCCCGGCCGGCCCGGCCCGCCGGCCGGGCGCTCGCCCCAGCCGGCGAACCCGGAAGGCTCGGGGGTCTCGGTCACCTGTGCGTCCATCCCTCGCAAAGTCGGCGTCGCGCCCCCGCACGGGGCCCGGACGGAACAAGAGACGGACGACACCCGCGCAGGGTTGTACGTACCCAAGAGCATGGACCGAAACGGACGAACCGGCCCGCCACGGGCGCAACCGGTCCGCCGGACGGGGGAGCACCGCTCAGTGCGGCAGCGGCGCCCTGAACGTGATCTTCTCGCTGCTCTCGCGGGTGGCCGCGGCCGGTGCGCCCAGCTGGTCCAGGTGGCGGCACAGCACCACGGAACCGCCGGTCGCCAGTGGCGCGTACAGCCCGTACGACAGGCCCTGCCAGGTGTCGTACGGCAGCCCCGACAGCACCCGAGGTGCCTCGGACATCCCCGCCGCTGCCGCGTCGGCCAGGGCACGCGCCCCGATCCCGGCGCCGGTCAGCTCCTCGCCGCCGACGACCAGGGCCGCGGCCCCGGGGTCCGCCGGCGCGAACGGTGCGAACCGGTCGCCCTGACCGGGCACCTCGACCGCGTAGTCCGCGAAGCCCTGGGGCGGCTGCGGGAAGCGGCCGCCCAGCGGGCGCAGCGCCAGCGCCACCCGCTCCCCGGAGCAGGCGCGCGCCGCATCGAGCCGGCCGGGCCCGGCGACGACGAGATCGGCGGCGGCCGGATCGCCGTCCACCTCCGCGACCACGCCCACCGACGAGCAGGCCAGCAGCCACACGGCCGTCTGCCAGTGCGCGGGCAGCAGCAGCGCGAGCCGGTCACCGGGCCCGGCGGCCAGATCGCCCTGGAGGTAGTTGGCGGTCTTGGCCACCCAATTGGCGAAGGTCGCGACGGACAGTTCCACGCGCTCGCCGGTGGCGTCGTCGTAGAAGGTCACCAGCGGGCGGGTCGGGTCCGTGGCGAGCGCGGAACTCAGCAGGTCGGCGGGGGTGCGATCGGTGGCGTTCATCGCGGCCAGGGTACGCGCGGCGGCGGCCGGCGGCGGCTCGGGCAGGGTCGTTCCCGGCCACCGGATCGGCCGATGCCCCGTCAGATCACCGTTGGCGCGTTCGGTCCGGCCGTGTCCAGGATTTGGTCCATGCGCCCCTTCCTCGTGACCTGTGTCGGCGCCGTGTGCACCGCCGCCCTCGCCCTGCCTCTCGCACCGCCGGCCGGTGCGAGCACCGCCCCCGCCCCGGCCCCCGCGCCGCGCGCCACGAGCACCGGCGATCTGCCGGGCAGCACCCAGTCCCTGCCGGTGCCCTCGCCCGGCGCGCCCGGCCCGCACACCACCGACGGCGGCACCGCCGACCGGGACACCACCACGGCGCCCGCCCCCGGGACGCTCGGGCTGCCGGCCCGCGCCGTACGGCCGTTCTCCCTCCTCGGGGTCGTCTGGGACGACGACGCCGCCGAGCTGCGGGGCCGGGTCCAGGTCCGCACCCGCGCCACCGGCGGCGGCTGGTCCGGCTGGCAGGACGTCCAGGTCCACAACGACGACGCCCCCGACCTCGGCTCCGCCGAGATGCACGGCAGCGGCGTACGCGGCAGCACCGCGCCGTTGTGGGTCGGCGACTCCGACGCCGTCCAACTGCGGATCACCCCCGAGACCCGCGACCGCGCCGCGGCCACCGTCCCGGCCGGGCTGCGGCTGGAACTCGTCGACCCCGGCAGGCAGCCGCGCGCCGTCCGTGCCGCGCACGCCGACCCCCCGGCCCCGCTCGGCGCCGAGGCCGCCGCGTCCGCCGCCAACGCCGGGCTCGCCCCGCTCGGCGCCACCGAGATCCCGGCCCTCGACCAGGCCGCCTCCCAGGGCGACATCGCCGCGGCCGGCGGGCCGCCCCCGGCCCGCACCTTCGTCGGACCGCGCCCGCGCATCGTCACCCGGGCCGGCTGGGGTGCCGACGAGAAGCTGCGCGAAAAGGCCTTCACCTACACCCACACCGTCCGCGCCGCCTTCGTCCACCACAGCGGCTCCGGCAACAACTACAGCTGCGAACAGGCCCCGTCACTGATCCGCGCCATGTACCGCTTCCACGTCAAGAGCAACCACTGGCGGGACATCGGCTACAACTTCCTCATCGACAAGTGCGGAACGGTCTACGAGGGCCGGGCGGGCGGCGTCGCCAAGCCCGTCATGGGCGCCCACACCCTCGGCTTCAACACCGACAGCACCGGCATCGCCGTCCTCGGCACCTTCACCGACGACGAGCCGCCGCGGCCCGCCGTCGACGCCCTGGCCCGCCTGACGGCCTGGAAGCTCGGCCTCCACGGCGTCGATCCGCGCACCACGACACAGCTGCTGTCCGGCGGCGGCAACCGCTTCCCCAAGGGCGCCAAGGTGTCGCTGCACGTCATCTCCGGCCACCGGGACGGCTTCACCACCGACTGTCCCGGCCTCCACCTCTACAACAAGCTCGCCGCCACCCGGCGCGCCGCGGCCGGCCTGCAGGGCCGCTGACCCGCTCCGGGGCGCCGGGGGCGGTTTGCAGGGCCGCTGACCCGCTCCAGGGCGACGGGGGCGGTTTGCGGGTTTGCGGGCGTCCGGCGCGGCGCATGTTGCAGGGACCACTGAACCGTTCCTGCCATTGACACGTCTTAGCGACCGCAATGCTCGCGTTTCCGGCCCCGCGCCGCCCCGTGGCCCGCGCGCCACAGGGGTACCCCCACCGCCGGGGGCGCCCGGATGCCCGTCTGCCTACACTGGTCCGCCGATCGGCCGACCCCAGCAGGAAGCAGAGAAGACAAGGTGACTGAAGCGATCCTCCTGGTCGGCGGCAAGGGCACCAGGCTGCGCCCGCTGACGGTGCACACGCCCAAGCCCATGGTCCCGGCGGCCGGTGTGCCGTTCCTCACCCATCAGCTGGCCCGCGCCCGCGCCGCGGGAGTGGAGCACATCGTCCTCGCCACCTCCTACCTCGCCGAGGTCTTCGAGCCGTACTTCGGCGACGGATCGGCGCTGGGCCTGCACCTGGAGTACGTCACCGAGCACGAGCCGCTGGGCACCGGCGGCGCCATCCGCAATGTCGCCTCGCGGCTGCACTCCGCCCCCGACGACCCGGTACTGATCTTCAACGGCGACATCCTCACCGGTCTCGACATCGCGGCCCTCGTCGGCACCCACCGCACCTCCGGCGCCGATGTCTCCCTGCACCTCACCCGGGTCGAGGACCCGCGCGCCTTCGGCCTGGTCCCCACCGACGACACCGGCCGGGTCACCGCCTTCCTGGAGAAGCCGCAGACCCCCGAGGAGATCGTCACCGACCAGATCAACGCCGGTGCGTACGTCTTCAACCGGTCGGTCATCGACACCATCCCGGCCGGCCGGCCGGTCTCCGTCGAACGCGAGACCTTCCCCGGGCTGCTCGCCGAGGGCGCCCACCTCCAGGGGATGGTCGACTCCACGTACTGGCTCGACCTGGGCACCCCGCAGGCCTTCGTCCGCGGCTCCGCCGACCTGGTCCTGGGCCGCGCCCCGTCCCCGGCGGTGCCCGGCCGCTGCGGGGACCGCCTGGTCCTGGAGACCGCCGAGGTCGCCCCCGACGCCAAGCTCACCGGCGGCACCGTCGCCGGCCCGCGCACCGTCATCGGCTCCGGCGCCCGGATCGACGGCAGCACCGTCCTCGAAGGCGCGGTCATCGAGGAGGGCGCCCGGATCCGTGACTCGCTGATCGGCGCCGGGGCGCACATCGGGGCCCGTACGGTCCTGGACGGTGCGGTCATCGGCGACGGCGCGCGGATCGGCGCCGACAACGAGCTGAGCCGCGGCATCCGCATCTGGTGCGACGCCGACATCCCGGCCTCCTCGGTGCGCTTCTCCTCCGACCGGTAGCAGGCCGGTCCCCGGGGCGGGGATCCGCCCTTTTCCACCGGCACTGGCACCGACACTGGCCCCGGCCCCGGCCCCGGCCCCGGCCCCGACACCGTCACCGCCCCGCCCTTGCCCGCCGACCCCGGGCCCGGCCCCCGCCCCGGCCTCGCCCCGCCCTTGTCCACAGGCCCGGCGCCGCCCCGTCCGCATCGCCTAACCTGGCCGCATGCCCGCCCGTACCTGGCGTCCGCCCGGCCCGTTCGATCTGCACCGCACGCTGGATGTGCTGCAGCGCGGCCCCGGCGACCCCGCGTTCGCGGTGCACGGCGGCGAGCTGTGGCGGGCCTGCCGTACGCCCGAGGGCCCCGGCACGCTGCGGGTCGCGGCCCGCCCCGGCACCGTCGAGGCCGAGGCCTGGGGACCGGGCGCCGACTGGCTGCTGGAGCAGCTGCCCCGGCTGCTGGGGGAGTCCGACGACCCGGCGCAGCTGACCGCCCGGCACCGCATCGTCCACGAGGCGTGCCGCCGCCACCCCGGCGTGCGGCTGGCGAGGACCGGCCTGGTCCTGGAGTCGTTGATCCCCTCGGTCCTGGAGCAGAAGGTCACCAGCGACGAGGCCTACCGCGCCTGGCGGCTGCTGCTGCAGCGGCACGGCGAGCGGGCCCCCGGCCCCTGGGAGCGGATGCGGGTGATGCCGGACCCGCGCGGCTGGGCGCTGATCCCCTCCTGGGAGTGGCACCGCGCGGGCGTCGACGCCAAGCGGTCGGCCACGATCCTGCGCGCGGTGCGGGCCGCCCGCAGGATGGAGGAAGCCGCGGGGATGGATCTTGCGGACGCCACCCGGCGGCTGACGGCCCTTCCCGGCATCGGCCCCTGGACGGCCGCCGAGACCCTCCAGCGCACCCTCGGCGCCCCGGACGCGATCACGGTCGGCGATCTGCATCTGCCGAAGATCGTCGGCTATGCCCTCACCGGCCGCCGCGGCACCACCGACGAGGAGATGCTCGCGCTCCTCGCCCCCTACGAGGGCCAGCGGCACCGCGCGGCCCGGCTGATCCTGCTCTCCGGCCGCGTCCCGCCCCGCCGCGCCCCGCGGTTCCCCGTGGGGGACATCGCCCGTCTCTGACCCCGGGACGACGCCCCAGGCCGGGCACGAGGACGAACTCAGCACACGAGGGCGGACTCGGCACACAAGGGCGGACTCGGCGCACGAGGGCGAGCCCGGCACGCACCATCACGCATCCGGCGCGCACGAGGACGAACTCGGCACGCACGACGGCGAGTTCAGCGCACGATGACGAAGTCGTCGGCGGTCCGCCCCGGGCGTGGCGCCGGTGCCGCCGCCGGATGCCCGACGGCCACCGCCCCCATCGGCTCCCACTCCCCGGGCAGCCCCAGCACCTCGCGGACCACGTCCCGGCAGAACATCGTCGAGGAGATCCAGGCGGAGCCGAGACGTTCGCCCGCCAGCGCGACCAGGAAGTTCTGGATCCCCGCGCCGTGCGCCACGACGAACATCTCGCGCTCGGCCGCGCTCCGCCGCGCGTCGGGGTAGGGGTGCGAGCCGTCCGTCACCATGCACGGCACCGCCAGATACGGCGCGGACCGCAGCACATCGCCACGCCGCACCCGTTTGGCGATGGACTCCTCCGGCGTGCCGTCACCGCGCAGATCCGCGATCCATGCCTCCCGCATCGCGTCCAGCAGCCGCTCCCGTATCTGCGGTGACTCCAGGAGGACGAACCGCCAGGGCGTGGTGTGATGCGGCGCCGGAGCCGTGAGCGCCGCCGCCACCGCGCGCCGGACCGCGCCCGGATCGACCGGCTGGTCGGTGAAGGCGCGCACCGTACGCCGCGCCGTCACCGCTTCCCGTACGGCCTCCGAGGTGCCCAGCCGGAACATGTCGTCCTCGGTGCTGCGCACCATGGCGCGTGCCCCGGCCCCGTCGCCCGTCTCCTCGACGACATGGGGCAGGCCGCGCACCACCGCGACCGGCAGCCCGGCGGCCTTGCCCTTCACCAGGTCGCCCGCGGCGGCCAGTTCGTCGGCGGTGGCCACCACCGTCGCGCTGAGCGGATTGCCGTACGTGTCCGTGCCGCCGCGCAGATCGTCCAGCACCCGCACCCCGGCCGCCCCGATGGCGACATCGGTGAGGCCGTTGCGCCACGGCCGCCCGAAGGTGTCGCTGATGACGACGCCGACGTCCACGCCGAGCGTGGTGCGCAGGCCCGCCCGCAGGGCACGTGCCGAGGCGTCCGGATCCTCCGGCAGCAACAGCACCGTGCCCGAAGGGGTGTTGGAGGCGTCGACGCCCGCCGCGGCCATCACCAGGCCCTGCCGGTTCTGCACGATCCGCAGGGCGCCGCGCCGGGCCACCACCCGCACCGTCTCCCGGTCGATCGCCGCCTCGCGGTCGGTGGCCTCGACCACCCGGCCCTCGGCCTTGCTGACGATCTTTGAGGTCACCAACAGCACGTCGCCGTCGGCGAGCGGGGGCAGTCCCTCACAGGCCGCCGCCGCGCCGATCAGCTTGACGAGGTCGTCGCCGGGCCGCACCTCCGGCACCCCCGGCAGCGCCCACACCCGATAGGCGGGCACCTCGGCGGCGCCGTTCACGCCCGGACCTCCTCGGCCATGGCCAGCGCCTCGCGCACCATCGCGGTCGTGGCGTCCAGGTCCGTCATCATCAGCGGCACGGCGCGGCAGCGGATCCCGGCCGCCTCGACCTCGGCCACGGCGTCCGCGTCGACGGAGTCGACCAGCCAGCCGTCCAGCAGCCCTGAGCCGTAGTGGCGCGCGACGGCCGCGGCGGTCGCCTCGACCCCCACCGCCGCCAGCACCTTGTCGGCCATCCCGCGCACGGGGGCGTCGCCGACGATCGGGGAGAGGCCGATCACCGGCACCCCGGCCTCCGCGATGGCCTCCCGGATGCCCGGCACCGCCAGGATCGTCCCGATGCTGACCACCGGGTTGGACGGCGGGAAGAGCACCACATCCGCCTCGGCGATGGCCTCCAGTACGCCCGGTGCGGGCTTGGCCTGATCCGCCCCGACCGGCACCACCGCATGCGCCGGCACCGAGGCGCGCAGCCGCACCCAGTACTCCTGGAAATGGACCGCCTTGCGCTCGCCGTCTTCGTCGATCGCGACATGGGTCTCGACCCGGTCGTCGGACATCGGCAGCAGCCGTACGCCGGGCTTCCAGCGCGCGCAGAGCGCCTCGGTGACGGCGCTGAGCGGGTATCCGGCGCCCAGCATCTGGGTCCGCACGATATGGGTGGCGAAGTCCCGGTCACCGAGCCCGAACCACTCGGGCCCGACGCCGTAGGCGGCCAACTCCTCCTTCACCTTGAAGGTTTCGCCGGTGCGGCCCCAGCCCTGCTCCTCGTTGATGCCGCCGCCGAGCGTGTACATCACGGTGTCGAGGTCGGGGCACACCTTGAGCCCGAAGAGATGGATGTCGTCACCGGTGTTGCCGATGACGGTGAGGTCCGCGTCCGGAGCCGCTGCCTTCAGTCCCCGCAGAAAGCGGGCGCCGCCGATACCGCCGGCCAGAACCACGATTCGCATGGCCCCAGCATGGCAGGGGCGGACGGCCGGGTGTCAGGGGGCCAGTACCTCGAAGGGGGCGGCCGTGCCACCGGAGACCGCGGCCCGGCCGGGGTGCATCGGCATATCGGTCAGCCCCGGGAAGTAGACGTGCAGGCTGACCGCGGGCGTCAGCGCGTCATTGACGACCTCGTGGACATAGCCGGGGGCGAACACCCGCTGGGTGCCGGCCGCGAGCGTCCGGAGCCCGGTCCCGGTGCGCTCGGTCAACTCGCCCTCCAGGACGGTCAGCACCCCGCAGGACGCCCCGTGGTCGTGCCGCCCGCTGCCCTGGCCGGGCACCCAGCTCAGCAGCCACACCTCGTAGCCCGGCCCGGTGCGCAGCCGGTGGTACCAGCGGGACGTGCTGTCGTAGCGGACGAGCCGGGCCCAGGCGGCGCGGTCGGCGGCGATCGAGCGGGCCAGTCCCGCGAAGCCGGCGACGGTGGCCGGGTGGGCGGGAACGGGCGGCAGCAGGTGGGGGATGGCGAGCGGGTCGCCGGCGATCTGGACGTCGCTGTTCATGGGGTTTCGGGTTCCTCGGCGGAAGTGCTGGGGTGACGCGGGGCGTACCTCCCAGCGGTGACTGGGGGAGGACTGCGGCACGGCGCGGGCTCTCCCTGTGGGGGGCGCGGCGACGCGGAGCAGGGGCGCTGCGGGGTGGTGCGAGCGAAAAAGCTGGAGCTCAGTGGCTTCAACAGCTGGAACAGCGACAGCGAGCCTGCGCAGCGCAGAGCGACCCGTAGGCACGGGTCAGTCGGGGCGCGGGAGTCACTGGCATGCGGTCAAGGAGACCGGGTTCGCGGCGCGATGTCAACCGGATGACTGGTTTGCCGTAAATCTTTCACCTCATCCGGTTACTCCGCCCGGAGAAAGGTTTGTGCAGCCCGGGGCGCGGAGACATCGACCGGCAACCGCACCTTCAAACGCCGTTGCGGTCCCGTGATCCGTCTGTGATCCTCCCCGCTTCGGCGCGCGGGGTGCAACGTGAATGCCGCCTGATCGCGTCTTGGTGAGCGACCGAGGATGTGCCGGGTGGCGCGTCCGGGGAAGTGTCCTGGTTTTTACTGATTTGAACACTTTCCGCATACGCTTGGTTCCGCCGAGTGAATAAGAGGCCCAATAGCAGATCTCGGCTTGACTGGCCCGGATCACCACACTTGTAATTTCACTCGTGTCGTTCAGCCGAAATCGATCACGGCTTGATCACGGGGACGTAAAGACAGACGAGGGGCGCACATGACCGAGCTGTTCCAGGAATTGCTGGTCGAGGAGGCGGATGAGGAGCTCGGCTGGCAGGAGCGCGCACTGTGCGCCCAGACCGACCCCGAGTCCTTCTTCCCGGAGAAGGGTGGCTCCACCCGCGAGGCCAAGAAGGTCTGTCTCGCCTGCGAAGTCCGGTCCGAATGCCTTGAGTACGCGCTCGCCAACGACGAGCGCTTCGGCATTTGGGGCGGCCTGTCCGAGCGCGAACGGCGCCGGCTCAAGAAGGCCGCCGTCTGACGATGACGCAAGAGCCGGCCGGACCGACGGCGGGCGGCCTCACGGACCACGCCGCCGTACCACCTCAACTCCCCATATCCCCCTATAGCGAACTCTCCGCCTCCAGCGACCTGCCCGCCGGAGGCGGACTGCTGTGTACGGACCCGGTCGGGGCACCGGCGCGAAGCATTAGTGTGGGGCCCCGTCCGAGATGCGCCGCCGCCCGGCAGGGCGCGCGCGTCGCCTCGTAGTCCGTCGCAGTGTCTTCCGGGGGCGGGTGCCCTGAGCGACTTCGCCGCGGGTCCCGAACTCCCGGGTCCGGAGGGCCCGTACCTCGATGTCCGTGCACAGCCAGTCGGCGGCCCAGGCCGCCTCATATGCAGACGCCACCCCAGAGTTCCCGCGGCACGTCGTCACCGCCGTGATCGTCTCCCATGACGGTGCCCGCTGGCTGCCCGATGCGCTCACCGGCCTGCTCGGCCAGGAGCGCCCGGTGCAGAACGCCATCGGCGCCGACACCGGCAGCGCGGACAACTCCGCCCAGCTGCTGGCCGAGGCCATCGGGGACCAGCGGGTGCTGCACCTCGCCCGCCGCTCCGGATTCGGCACCGCCGTCGACGAAGCCGTCCGTACGGCCCCCGAACTCACCCCCGACGACCTGCCGTACCTGCGCCGCCCCAGCGGCTGGGACCCGGTCAGCCGCACCTGGCGCGACGAGGCGTACGACATGCCGGAGTTGCCGCACGGCGAACCGGTCCAGTGGCTGTGGCTGCTGCACGACGACTGCGCGCCCGAGCCGGACGCGCTCGCCGAGCTGCTGCGGGTCGCCGACGCCAGCCCCTCCACCGTGATCGTCGGACCCAAACTGCGCAGCTGGTACGACCGCAGGCAGCTGCTCGAAGTCGGGGTCAGCATCGCCCGCAGCGGTCGCCGTTGGACCGGTCTGGACCGCCGCGAACAGGACCAGGGGCAGCACGACCAGGTACGTCCCGTGCTGTCCGTTTCCACCGCCGGCATGCTCATCCGTCGTGACGTCTACGAGGAGTTGGGCGGCTTCGACCGCCGGCTGCCCCTGATGCGTGACGACGTCGATCTGTGCTGGCGTGCCCAGGCCGCCGGCCATCAGGTCCTGGTCGCACCGGACGCGGTCCTGCGGCACGCCGAGGCCGCCGCCCGCGAGCGCCGCCCGATCGACTGCGTCGGCCGCTCGGTCGCCAACCCGCACCGCGTCGACAAGGCCGGTGCCGTCTACGCCCTGCTCACCAACACCGGCGGCCGGATCCTCCCGTACGTCCTGCTGCGCCTGCTGATCGGCACCTTCCTGCGGGTCATCGCCTATCTCGTCGGCAAGGTCCCGGGCCAGGCGCTCGACGAACTCGCCGGGCTCTTCGGCACCCTGCTGCGGCCCGGCAAGATCCTCGCCGCACGCAAGAAGAGAGGCCGCCCCGCGGTCGATACGAGCGAACTGCGGCCGCTCTTCCCGCCACCCGGCGCGACCGTCCGGGCCACCGTCGAACAGGTCGCCGGCAACCTCGCCGGGCGCGCCGCCCCCGACGTGGCCTCGGCCGGCCGGCACGGCGCGGTTGAGTCCGGGCCCGGCGGCGACGACGCCGACTTCCTGGAGATCGAGCAGTTCGCCCGGCTCAAGCGGATCGCCCGCAAGCCCGCGCCGGTGCTCTTCCTCGTACTGCTGCTGGTCTCGCTGACCGCCTGCCGCGGGCTGCTCGGCTCCGGCGCGCTGACCGGCGGAGCGATGCTGCCCGCGCCCGGCGGCGTGTCCGACCTGTGGTCGGCGTACCTCGACAGCTGGCATCCGGTCGGGGTCGGCGGCAGTGCCTCCGCGCCCCCCTACCTCGCGATCGTCGCCCTGCTGTCGAGCATCTTCTTCGGCAGCACCGGCTTCGCCGTGACCCTGCTGCTGGTCTGCTCCGTGCCGCTGGCCGGCCTCACCGCCTACTTCGCCTCCCGTCCGCTGGTCACCTCCCGGCTGCTGCGGGCCTGGGGCAGCATCGCGTACGCCTTCCTGCCCGCGGCCGCCGGTGCGCTGGCCGGCGGCCGGCTGGGCACCGCGGTGCTCGCCATCCTGCTGCCGCTGATGGCGCGTGCCGCCGTCGCCGCCGCCGGACTGCGGCTGCCGGCCGGTGTGCGGCCCAGCTGGCGCGCCTCCTGGGCGTATGCGTTGCTGGTCACCTTCACCATGGCCTTCACCCCGGTCGTCTGGCCGATCGCGGTGCTGCTCGGGATCGTCCTGCTGGTGCTGCGCTTCCTGGGCTTCGCATCCGGCGGCTCGGGAACGAGCGGAGACGGCGCGAAGCGGAGTGGCAGCCGCGACCAGCTGGTCGCCCACGGGCTGCGTTTCCTGGTCGTGGTCCTCGCACCGCTCGTCGTGCTCGCCCCCTGGTCGATGTCGCTGCTGACCCGGCCGGCCCGCTTCTTCCAGGAAGCCGGGCTCGACTACGGCGCCGGCTCCGCCTCCGTGCTCGACCTTGTCGGGCTCAGCCCCGGCGGCCCCAAGGCCGTCGGCGGGGTACTGCTCTTCGGCATCGTCCTGGCCGCGCTCGCCGCGACGCTGCGCGACGCGCGGCAGCTCGCGATCCGCACCGCCTGGGCGGTGGCGCTGACCGGACTGCTGTGCGCGGCGCTGGGCAACGGCTCCGGCTGGACCGGGCCCGCGATGCTCGTCTACGGCCTGGCGCTGCTGTGTGCCGCCGCGGTCGGCGCCGAGGGCATCCGCACCCGGATGGCCACCCTCGGCTTCGGCTGGAAGCAGCCGGTTGCCGTGCTGATCGCGTTGGCCTGCGTGCTCGCCCCGCTCTACGCCGCGGTCGCCTGGATGATCACCGGCGCGGCCGGTCCGCTGGAGCGCCGTAATCCGGAGCAGGTCCCGGCGTTCGTCGCCGAGGAGTCCGGCACCGCCGACCGGGCCCGCACCCTGGTCCTGGACGGCAAGCCGGGCCATGTCGACTACTCCCTCGTCCGCGGCTCCGGCGCCCGGCTCGGTGACGCCGATCTGGCCGCCGAAGCGGGCGAGGACAAGCGGCTCGGCGGCATCGTCGCCAACCTCGTGGCCGGCTCCGGCGCCGACCAGACCAACCAGCTCGGCGGCTACGCGGTCCGCTACGTCCTGGTCAAGGACGGGGCGCCGCGCGAAATGGGCCGGGTACTGGACTCCACGCCGGGGTTGACCCGGCTCAGCCAGGACGACGGCAGCGCCCTGTGGCGCGTCGACCGGCGGGTCTCGCGGGTCTCGATCGTCGCGGGCGAGGCCAAGGACGGCACCAGCGCCGGTGAGGCCGCCGCGCCCATCGCCGTACCGTCCGGCCCCGTCGAGGCGCACACCAAGGTGCCCGACGGCGCCGACGGCCGGGTGCTGCGCCTTGCGGACGCCGCCGACGCGGGCTGGCAGGCCACCCTCAACGGCACCCCGCTCAAACCGATGACCGTCGACGGCTGGGCCCAGGGCTTCGCGCTCCCCGCGGGCGGCGGCACCCTGGACCTCACCCACGAGAACCCGGTCGGGCACACCTTCTGGCTCTGGGCGCAGGGCCTGCTCGCCGTCGTCCTGGTGGTGCTGGCGCTGCCGGGCCGCCGCCGGGAGATCGACGACGACCTGCCCGAGGACACCGCCACCGCCCAGGCCGCCGCGGTGACCGGCGACGGCCGCCGGGCGCGGCGCCTGCGGGCCCAGGCCGAGGCCGAGGCCACCGACACCCACGGGACGGACGGTCCCGGCATCCCCGCGGCCCGTGCGGGCGAACAGCCGCCCGCCCCCGACGCGGGCCCGATGGCCGGGGCGGTCCCCGGCCAGGACGCCGAGGGCATGCCCCAGGCCGTGGTGCCCCCGGGGGACGACCCGTACGGGGCGGTGCCGCAGCAGCAGTCGTACGACGCCTGGCAGGCCGCCCAGCAGGGCGGGCCCGTTCCGCCGGACCACCCCGCAGGGCAGCAGCCCTACGCCCCCGCCGACCCCTACCAGGCCGCGCAGTACGGCGGGCAGCCCTACCCGCCGGCCGACCCCTACCAAGCCGCCGACCCGTATGCCGCGGACCCCTACCAGGCGGGCGTCTACGACCCGTACGGGTACGGGCAGCAGCAGTACGGCGACGGCGGGCCGCAGCACCAGCAGCCCTACGACGACGGCACCGAGTACCCGGGGTACTCCGGCTCCTACCCCGAGCCGCGCCGTGACGGGAGCGACCAGCAGTGAAGCGCACCATCATGTCCCTGACCGGTGTGGCCGTCGCGCTGGCCGCCGTCACCGGCGTCGCCGTCGTGACCGGTCCGAACGGCGGCACGCAGGACGCACCCCCCGGCGGCAGCCGGCTGCCCGTCCAGCGCTCCACGCTGCTCTGCCCGGCCCCGACCTCCTCCGAGGTCGGCCAGACCGACTACACCGCTTTCGCCCCCAAGGGAGCGGCGGCCGGCGCGGACGGCAAGAAGGGCACCGCACAACTGCTGCCCGCCGGGACCGTCAAGGACGCCGGCGGCGCGGGCGACGGCACGGGCAAGAAGAACGACAAGGGGGGCAAGGGAGGCAAGGCGGGCAAGGGCAGCGGTGCGGACTCCGCCGCCGGGCAGACCGTTCCGCCCCGCGACACCAAGCCCGTCGTGCCCCTCCAGGAGGCCGGCCGGCCGGTCACCACGACCACCGACAGCCCCGACGCGCCGGCCCTCGTGGGAGCGGCGGACGGCAGCCTCGCCCCCGGCTGGACGGTCCAGCAGACCACCGCGATCTCCGCCGGCTCCGGCCGCGGGCTCCTCGGCCTGAGCTGCACCGCCCCCGACACCACGTTCTGGTTCCCCGGCGTCAGTACCGCCACCGACCGCCAGGACTACGCCCACCTCACCAACCCCGACTCCACCCCGGCCGTCGTGGACCTCGAACTGCGCGGCAAGGACGGGGCGTTGGCGGGCTCGTCGGGCGAGGACATCTCCGTCCCGCCGCACACCACGGTCCCCGTGCTGCTCTCCACGCTGACCACCACGCCCACCACCAATGCGTCCCTGCACGTCGTCGCCCGCGAGGGCCGGGTCGGCGCCGCCGTCCAGGCCACCGACAGCAAACTCGGCAGCGACTGGCTGCCGGCCGCCGCCGACCCGTCGCCGAGCGTGGTGCTCCCCGGCATCCCCAAGGACGCCACCTCCGTACGGCTGGTCGCCCTCGCCCCCGGTGAGTCCGACGCCGACCTGAAGGTCCAACTGGCCACCCCGACCGGGATGATCACCCCGGCCGGTGTGGAGACCCTGCACCTCAAGAGCGGGATGACCACGGCGGTGGACCTCAAGGACCTGACCAAGGGCGAGGCCGGCTCACTGGTGCTCACGCCCTCCGACAGCGGCTCCAAGGTCCCGGTGGCGGCCGCGCTGCGGGTGACCCGCGGCAAGGGCGACAAGCAGGAGATGGCGTTCATCCCCGCGACCCGGCCGGTCGACACGCGCGCCACCGCCGTCGACAACCACGGCAAGGACAGCACCCTCTCACTGGTCGCACCCGAGAAGGGCAAGGACGCCAAGGTGAAGGTCACCGCGTCGGCCGGCAGCGGCGGCGGGACCCCGGTCACCAAGACGTACACGGTCAAGGGCGGCACCAGCCTCGACGTCGCCCCGCCCGGTCCGACGGGCCTGAAGGGGAGCTACGCCCTGACCGTGGAGCCGGAGTCCGGCAGCGGCCCCGTCTACGCGGCCCGCATGCTCGCCCGGCCCCAGGGCGGGGTGCCCGCCTTCACCGTCCAGCCGCTGCCCGACGACCGGGGCTCGGTCCTCGTCCCGACCGCCGGCCAGGATCTGTCGGTCCTCACGAACTGACCGCGATCTGCCGGTCCTCACGAACTGACCGCGCCCGCACCCACGGACCCGCGCGGCGGCCTCACTCCTGGCCGTAGCGCGGGTCCACCGACTCCGGGGCCAGCCCCAGCAGTTCGGCGACCTGCTCGACCACCACCTCGTGGACCAGCAGCGCCCGCTCGTCACGGCCCTTCGTACGGATCTCCACCGGCCTGCGGTAGATCACGATCCGGTCGCGATATCCGCCCGCGGCCGGCAGCACCCGGCCCAGCGGCACGCTCTCCTCGTCGGCGGCCGCATCCGGCTCGTCGTCCGGCCCAAAACCGGGCACCTCCAGGACCAGGAAGTCGACCTGGGAGAGCTGCGGCCAGCGCCGCTCCAGCCGGTCCCGGGAGTCATAGACAAGATCCACGAACGCGTCGGCGCGGGTCACCGACAGCGGCACCTGGGGCGGCGCGATCGGGCCGCGCATGCCGCGGCCGTGGCGGTCGCGGCGGCGGGTCCGCGGCTGCGCCGGTCGGGGAGGTACGGGACTGTCCATCAGCATCGAGCGTAGCCGTCGGGCACCGCCCGGCACCGGGGAGCGCGACAAGACGGGGCATGTCGTCGGCTGACCGGACCTGTCCAGGTCGAGTTCGTTTGCATCCCTGCATGAGATCGTAGATCGACGCCGGATTGGCAGGAAATGCATCGAGTCGTGACGGGATTCTTCTCCGTGCACCGTCAGTCCTGGCGTGCCCGGCCCAGGTCAGGTCGAGCGGGTGCAGGTCAGACGCATCGGACGAAGCGGGACGACACGGTTGGGTGAGCCGGGGGAGAGTCGTCGCGGCCCGCTCAAGAGTGCGGTACCGTCCAACGTCGTGAGCCCTGTACGTCGCTGTTCGCGCACTGCGTGCGGCCGCCCCGCCGTCGCAACGCTGACGTACGTCTATGCGGATTCGACCGCCGTGCTCGGACCGCTCGCCACCTACGCGGAACCGCACTGCTACGACCTGTGCGCCGAGCACTCCGAGCGGCTGACCGCGCCCCGTGGCTGGGAAGTTGTCCGCCTCGCGCTCGACTCCGGCCCGCCCCGCCCCAGCGGCGACGACCTCGAAGCCCTGGCGAACGCCGTACGCGAGGCGGCCCGTCCCCAGGAGCGCGCCGCCGGCGCCGGCGGCTCCTCTCACCCCGGTGACCGCGACACCCACCCCATGGAAGTCGCCCGCCGAGGCCATCTGCGGGTGCTGCGCTCGCCGGATTCCTGAGCCGGGCACCCTTTTCCGGCTTTCCGGCCCCCACGGCCATCGCGGCCCTCAAGGTCATCGCGACTCCCACGGTCGTCGCGACTCCCACGGTCGTCGCGACTCCCACGGTCACCGCGGCACGGCCCGCGACTCCCGCGCCCGCCGGCCCGCACGACGGACCCGGCCAACAGCGGCGCCGCACCTGCACAAAGCCGGGGAGGCACGGCCCACCCACCGCCCCGGCGGGTAGGTTGGGAGTCCGTAGAGACTCTCCAGGAGGGCTGGCTGTGACTGATCTGTCGCAGATCGTGAAGGCGTACGACGTGCGCGGCGTCGTCCCCACCCAGTGGGACGAGACGCTGGCCGAGCTGTTCGGGGCGGCCTTCGCCGAGATCACCGCCGCGGAAGCGATCGTGACCGGGCACGACATGCGGCCCTCCTCGCCCGGCCTGTCCGGCGCCTTCGCCCGCGGTGCCGCGGCCCGCGGCGCCGACGTCACGGAGATCGGTCTCTGCTCGACCGACGAGCTGTACTTCGCCAGCGGCGCACTGGGCCTGCCCGGCGCCATGTTCACCGCCTCGCACAACCCCGCGCAGTACAACGGCATCAAGATGTGCCGGGCGGGCGCGGCGCCGGTCGGCCAGGACACCGGTCTCGCCGATATCCGCGCCCTGGTCGAGCGGTGGGCGGACGAGGGCGCCCCGGAACCGGCCGCCGAGCCGGGCACCGTCACGCAACGCGACGTCCTGAGCGACTACGCCACCCACCTGCGCGGCCTGGTGGACCTGAGCGGCATCCGCCCGCTGAAGGTCGTGGTGGACGCGGGCAACGGCATGGGCGGACACACCGTCCCGACCGTCTTCGAGGGCCTGCCGCTCGAACTCGACGCCCTGTACTTCGAGTTGGACGGCTCCTTCCCCCACCACGAGGCCAACCCGCTCGATCCGAAGAACATCGTCGACCTCCAGGCGAGGGTCCGCGAGACCGGCGCCGACCTCGGGCTCGCCTTCGACGGCGACGCCGACCGGTGCTTCGTCGTCGACGAGCACGGCGACCCGGTCCCCCCGTCCGCGATCACCGCCTTGGTCGCCGCCCGCGAACTGGCCAAGCACCCCGGCGGCACGGTCATCCACAACCTGATCACCTCCTGGTCGGTGCCGGAGGTCGTCAAGGAGCACGGCGGCGAGCCGGTCCGTACCCGCGTCGGGCACTCCTTCATCAAGGAGGAGATGGCGAAAACCGGCGCGATCTTCGGCGGCGAGCACTCCGCGCACTACTACTTCCGCGACTTCTGGAACGCCGACACCGGCATGCTCGCCGCCCTGCACGTCCTGGCGGCCCTCGGCGGCCAGCAGGGCCCGCTGTCGCAGCTGGTCGCCCAGTACGACCGCTACGCCGCCTCCGGCGAGATCAACAGCACCGTCGACGACCAGTCCGGCCGGCTCGCCGCGATCAAGGCCGCCTACCAGGGCCGGGAGGGCGTCACCCTCGACACGCTGGACGGCCTGACCGTCACCGCCGACGACTGGTGGTTCAACGTACGCGCCTCGAACACCGAGCCGCTGCTCCGGCTGAACGTCGAGGCCCGCGACACCGCCACCGCCGACCGGGTCCGCGACGAGGCACTGGCGATCATCCGCGGCTGAGCCCGGCGCCCGCGTCCGCCGGGGCTGTGTGGAAGGCCGTAAGGCCGGCTCCGGCGAGGGCGGGCGGCACGGACACCCCTGCCGCCCGCCCTCGCCGCACACCACCCCCGCAATCTCCGCCGGGCACGCCCCCGGACCCCGTCCGGCGGTACGCTGGCCACGCCGCAACCGCCCCGAAGGAGCAGCATCCATGCCGGTCGAAGCCAGCTTGATCCAGATCCTCGCCTGCCCGGCGTGCCACGCCCCGCTGGAGGACCGGACCGACGCCCCCGCGGATTCCGCTGCCGAGCCCGAGCTGCTCTGCACCTCCGCCGACTGCGGCCTCGCCTACCCCGTGCGGGACGGCATCCCCGTACTCCTCGTCGACGAGGCCCGCCCCCATGGCTCCGAAGGCAGGAGCGGCACCCCCAGCCCCGCCTGACCGGGCGCCGCCGGGCCCGCCCGGCACCGCCCGGCGTTCCCCCGCCCGTACCGGCGATCGGAGGCCGCGCCCACCATGCTCGACGAGTCACTCCTCGACACCCCTGACGCACTGGCGGGCGCCGACCGCTTCGGTCTGCTGCGCGGCGTCGCCGAATCCGGCGCCCGGGTCCGCACCGCCGCCCGCAGCGCCGCCGAATCCGGCATCCCCGAACTCACCCCCGACGGGCGGCCGCGCGCCGTGCTCGTCGCCGGTCCCGGCCCGGTAGCGGCCGGCGTCGCGGACCTCCTGCGGGCGCTCGGCGGCGGCAACTGCCCGGTCACCCTCATCCCGCCCACCGGCGTCGCCCCACTGCCCGGGGCGCTGCGCTGGACGCTGCCCGGCTGGGCCGGTCCCCTGGACCTGCTGCTGCTCCCCGGCCCGGACGCCGCCGACCCCGGCCTCGCCGAGCTGGTCGAGCAGGCCTACCGCCGCGGCTGCGCCGTCGTCGCCGTCACCCCGGCCGGCGGCCCGCTCGCCGACGCCGTCGTCCAGGCCCGCGGTCTCGCCGTCCCGCTGGCGACCACCCCCTACGACGCCGAATTCGACGTCGAGGGCGCCCCGCCGGCCGCCCCCGGCACCCTCTGGTCGGTGCTCATCCCGCTGCTCGCGCTCGCCGACCGGATCGGTCTGCTCAGCGCCCCGCCGGACGCCCTGGGCAAGCTCGCCGACCGTCTCGACCAGCTCGCCGAACGCTGCGGCCCGGCCATCCCGACGTACACCAACCCCGGCAAGACACTCGCCGCCGAGCTCGCCGACTCCTTCCCGCTGATCTGGACGGAAGGCACCATCGCCGGCGCCGTCGGCCGGCACTTCGCCACCGAGCTGGCCGGGCTCGCCGGCCGCCCCGCGCTCGCCGCCGAACTTCCCGAGGCACTCGCCACCCACCGCACCCTGCTCGCCGGTGCGCTGGCCGCCGGCGCCGACCCCGACGACTTCTTCCGCGACCGGGTCGAGCAGCCCGCCGCCATGCACGCCAGGGTCGTGCTGCTGCGCGAGCAGGAACCCGGCCCGCTGTCCGCCACCCGCGCCGCCCAGGCGCTCGCCGAGGAGCGCGACACCGCCGTCAGCGAGCTGCAGCCGGACGACGGCAGCGATCTGGAGAAGGCCGCGGAACTACTCGCCATCGTGGATTTCGCCGCTGTTTACCTGGCGCTCGCCGGCACCGAGTGATCCTTGACGGCCGGCCCGTTCCCGCGGGCCGGCCGCATGACCCCTCAGCCCCGTACGACCCTCAGGAAGCAGCAGCACCATGGACCGCCTCGCCAATACCGTGCGCCCCTACGCCTGGGGCTCCATCACCGCCCTCCCGGAGCTCCTCGGCACCGCACCGACCGGCGAACCGCAGGCCGAGATGTGGATGGGAGCCCACCCCGGCGCCCCTTCGCGGATCGACCGCGGCGCGGGCCCCGTCTCCCTGGCCCAGGTGATCGACGCCGCCCCCGGGGCCGAACTCGGCGCTGACACCGTCCGCGCCTTCGGCCCCCGGCTGCCCTTCCTGCTCAAACTGCTCGCGGCCGGCTCGCCGCTCTCCCTCCAGGTCCACCCCGATCTGGACCAGGCCCAGGAAGGCTTCGCCGGCGAGGAGCGGCGCGGCATCCCGGCCGACGCCGGCCACCGCAACTACAAGGACGCCAACCACAAGCCCGAACTCATCGTCGCGCTCACCCCCTTCGACGGCCTGTGCGGCTTCCGGCACCCGGCGCGGGCCGCGGACCTCCTGGCGGGCCTGGGCACCGACGACCTCAAGCCGTACGTCGACATCCTGCGCGCCGGCCCGGAGGAGGACGCCCTGCGCGAGGTGCTCACCGCCGTACTGAGCGCCGAGCACCACGCGATCGCCGAGACCGTCGAGCGGGCCGCCGTCGCAGCCGCCCGGCTGGCGGCCGAGGGCGGCCCGTACGCCGACGACTACGCCGCGTACGCCGGCATCGCCCACCACTACCCGGGCGACCCCGGCGTGCTCGCCGCGATGCTGCTCAACCACGTCCAACTCCAGCCCGGCGAGGCGCTGTTCCTCGGCGCCGGCATCCCGCACGCCTACCTCAGCGGTCTCGGCGTCGAGCTGATGGCCAACTCCGACAACGTGCTGCGCTGCGGCCTGACCCCCAAGCACGTCGACGTGCCGGAACTGCTGCGGGTGGTCCGCTTTGAAGCCGGCGACGCAGGCGTGCTGCGCCCCGAGGCGGTGGACGGCGAGGAGATCTACGAGACACCCGTCGACGAGTTCCGGCTCTCCCGCTTCGCCCTGGCCCCCGGCGCCGCACCGCGCCCGCTCGTCTCCCGTACGCCGCAGATCCTGCTGTGCACGGCGGGTACGGTCCGGCTGCGGGCCGGCGAACCCGGCAAGCCCGGCGGCGGGGCGGACACCGAACTGGCCCTGACGCCCGGCGAGTCCGCCTTCGTGCGGGCCGGCGAGCACCTCACCCTCGCCGGGGAGGGCACGCTCTTCCGGGCGACGGTGGTGGCCTAGGACGTCCTTGCCGCGCGGGCGGCGGTCATCGCAGGCAGGGCCGGACGGACGGGCAGGCGGGCGGACGGGCGGACGGGCAGGCGGGCGGACGGGCCGGGCGTGCCTGCCGGGCGGGTGCGTGCCCGGTCCGGCGGGCGCATGCCGGAAGCGCTCGCCGCAGGCGGCTCGCCGCTCGCCGCTCGCCGCTCGCCGGAACTGTCCGCCAGGTGGCCTCCTGGCGGCCGCCGGGAGCCGGGCTGCAACAATGACCGCCGCGGCATTAAAGCGGCGGTAAAGGCCGGACGACGGAAGGGACATGCGGCACTTATGAGCGCATCAGGCGGGACAAAGGCGATCGTTGCGGCGCTGGGCGCCAACCTGGCGATCGCCGCAGCGAAGTTCGTGGCCTTCGCCTTCAGCGGCTCGTCGTCGATGCTGGCCGAAGGCGTGCACTCGATCGCGGACTCCGGCAACCAGGGCCTGCTGCTGCTCGGCGGCAAGAAAGCCAAGCGCGCGGCGACCGCCGAGCACCCCTTCGGCTACGGCCGCGAGCGGTACATCTACGGCTTCCTCGTCTCCATCGTCCTGTTCACCATCGGCGGCGTCTTCGCGCTCTACGAGGGCTACGAGAAGATCCACCAGCCGCACCCGCTGGACAACTGGTACTGGCCGGTCGGCGTCCTGGTCTTCGCCGTCATCGCCGAGGGCTTCTCCTTCCGTACGGCGATCAAGGAGTCCAACGAGCTGCGCGGCAAGCAGACCTGGACCCAGTTCATCCGCCGTGCCAAGGCCCCCGAGCTGCCGGTCGTCCTGCTGGAGGACTTCGGCGCACTGATCGGTCTGGTCCTCGCGCTGGGCGGCGTCGGCCTCACCGTCGCCACCGGCAACGGCATCTGGGACGGCATCGGCACCATGTGCATCGGCGCGCTGCTGGTACTGATCGCCCTGGTCCTGGCCGCCGAGACCAAGTCGCTGCTGCTGGGTGAGGCGGCCGGTCCCGAGCAGGTCGCCACGATCCGCGCCGCGGTGGTCGACGGCGACGTCGTCACCCGCGTCATCCACATGCGCACGCTGCACCTCGGCCCCGAGGAACTGCTGGTCGCCGCCAAGATCGCCGTACGGCACGACGGCACGGCCACCCAGATCGCCCACGCCATCAACGCCGCCGAGGCCCGCATCCGCGAGGCCGTGCCGATCGCCCGGGTCATCTACCTGGAGCCGGACATCTACGACGAGGCCACGGCCGCCGCGGGCGCCGACCCGTCAAAGGCCCCGGGCGGGCACTGAGCCGCCGAACGCACCGGGCGGGCACTGAGCCGCCCCGTGATCGAGCGGCCCAATGATCGAGCCGCCCCGTGATCGAGCCGCCCCCGCACTCCTGGCGAGACGACCAACAGCGTCTCCTGGCGAGTGCGGGGGCCTTTGCCTCACGGCGCCCAGACGCCGCTGATGGCGGATGTGGCGACGTGGGCGCAAGAGAGGACCGGTGGGCGAGACGCCGTTGACCGCCCAAGGGTCCCACCTGCTAGCTTCTGCCGCGTGTTCATGCCGCATTTACCAGGCGTCCCCTATGGGCGGTCACGTTGACCCAATGGACGGTCACGTTGACCCACTAGACGTGACCCCCTCCGCACGCTGCCGCGACTGCCGACGCCTTCCAGCTTCCCCCTGCTCCCCGTCTCGCGCCCGGTGCCGTGAAGGCACTCCGCCGTCGGCACCGCCGACAGCCGCCCGCGCACGCCACGCCGCGGGCCCGCACCCTCCTGCCCCGACGTGGAGCCCCTCATGAGCACCAACGACACACCCCCTGGACCGGGCATGTTCGGCATTTCGGCCCATGCTCCTGAAGGAGTGGTCACACTCGGCGCGGCGGGGGTCGACCTGGAACCCCTCGTCTCCGCGTCGTCCCGGCGCCGCAGCGTGCCACGTTGGCTCCGACGCGCCACCGGGCCCGTACTGCTGCTGGTCCTGTGGCAGGTGTTCAGCGCCACCGGCGTACTCCAGCCGGACATCCTTGCCTCCCCCGGCACCATCGCCCGTACCGCGGGCGGGCTGATCGCCGACGGCACGCTGCCGTCCGCGATGGCGGTCTCGGTGCAACGCGTCGCCGTCGGACTGGTGCTGGGCGCGGTGGCCGGGGTCGGGCTGGGGCTGCTGTCCGGGCTGCTGCGGATCGGCGAGGACCTGATCGACGCTGTGGTGCAGATGCTGCGCGCGGTGCCGTTCGCCGGGCTCATCCCGCTGCTGATCGTCTGGCTGGGCATCGATGAGACGGTGAAGGTGGCGCTGATCGCCCTCGCCGCGGCCTTCTCGCTCTACCTCAACACCTACGCCGGGATCCGCGGCGTGGACGAGCAGCTGATCGAGGCCGGCGCCACGCTGGGCCTGGGCCGCTGGGGCCTGATCCGCCATGTCGTGCTGCCCGGGGCGCTGCCCGGCGCCCTGACCGGGCTGCGATTCGCGCTGGGCTCGGCGTGGCTGGCCCTGGTCTTCGGCGAGACGATCAACGCCGGCGACGGCATCGGCTTCCTGATGGATCAGGCCCGCGAGTACTACCGCACCGACGTCATCGTGGTCTGCCTGATCGTCTACGCCTTCCTCGGCCTGGCCGCCGATGTCGTCGTCCGTACGCTGGAAAGGTTGTTGCTGCAATGGCGACCGACGTTCACGGGGAAGTGACCGCCGACCGGGCGGTCGTCGAGATCACCGGTCTGACCCGGTCCTTCGACGGCCGGGCCGTCCTCGACAAGCTGGAGCTCACGCTGCGGCCGGGCGAGTTCGTGGCCCTGCTGGGGCGCAGCGGCTGCGGCAAGAGCACGCTGCTGCGGATGCTCGCCGGGCTCGACCGGGACATCGACGGCACCGTGCTCGTGCCTCGTCGCCGGGCGGTGGCCTTTCAGGCGCCCCGCCTGATGCCGTGGAAACGCGTGTGGCGCAACGTCGTGCTGGGCCTGCCGGGCCGCCCCACGCGGGAGACCGCGGTACGGGCGCTGGCCGAGGTCGGCCTGGAGCACCGAGCGGATGCCTGGCCCAAGACGCTCTCCGGGGGCGAGGCCCAACGCGCCTCACTGGCACGGGCGCTGGTTCGCGAACCGGACCTCCTGCTGCTCGATGAGCCGTTCGGCGCACTCGACGCGCTCACCCGGATCAAGGCTCAGCAGCAGGTCGCCGAGGTGTGGCAGCGCAGGGGCTGCGCCGTGCTGCTCGTCACGCATGACGTGGAGGAAGCGCTGCTGCTGGCCGACCGGGTCCTGGTGATGCAGGACGGTGTCATCGCCCATGAGCAACCGGTAGCCCTCCCGCGCCCGCGCGACGTGGGCGCGCCGGAGTTCACCCTGCTGCGCGCCGGGCTACTGACCGAACTTGGCGTAGTGGCGACCGAGGCCCCCTTCTGACCGGCCCGCGACACCTTCACCCGACCCGAAGAAAGACTCCCCATGAAACGACGCTGCCTCGGCGCTCTGCTCATCCCGTTCGCTCTGCTGACCACGGCATGCGGAGGGAAGCCCGCACACACCGACACCACGCTCAACGTCGGTGACCAGACGGGCGGCGACCGAGCCATGCTGGAAGCCTCCGACGAGCTGAACAACCTGCCGTACAAGATCAACTGGTCGACGTTCGCCTCCGGGCCACTGCTGCTGGAAGCCGTCAACGCCAAGGCGGTCGACCTCGGCTGGACCGGCAACACGCCACCGGTGTTCGCCGCCGCGTCCAGATCGAAGATCACCGTCGTGGGCGCGATGCACAGCTCGGTGGCGGGCACGGCCATCCTGGTGTCGAAGAACTCGCCGCTGAAGAGCGTCCAGGATCTCAAGGGCAAGACGATCGCGGTGATACAGGGCACCACCGGGCACGACCTGCTGCTTGCCGTGCTCAGGAAGGCCGGAATGCCGATTAAGGACGTCAAGGTCGACCACCTCCAGTCCGCCGAGGCAAAGACCGCGTTCAAGCGGGGAGACGTCGATGCCTGGGCGGCGGCTGACCCGACCACCACCCAGGCGCTGGACGACGGGAACGCCCGAGTCCTGGTGAGCGGACAAGGTCTGGTCAACGGCCTCACTTTCGATATCGCCTCCCCCTCCGCGCTGGCGGACAGGGGGAAGTCGGCAGCCATGAAGGACTACCTGCAGCGGCTGCAGCTCGCCCGGAAGTGGGTCTACCAGCACCCGCAGCAGTGGGCGAAGGTGTGGGCGCGGGACACCGGCGTGCCGTACAAGGTGGCGCTGGACGCGGTGCGGCGTACGTCGGGCACGACGGTGCGGGTCGCCGTGGACCGGGCCGCCATCGCCTCGGAGCAGCAGATCGCCGACGAGTTCGCGGGCCTGAAGCTGATACCCGAGCAGCTCACCTTCTCCCACTTCGTCGACACCCGGTTCAACGCCGGTGTGCCGCCGTCCACCACCCCGCCCCACGCGTTCTGAAAGGCCCGATGGCGCGTCGTACACCGTCACCGCCCTGCCCACGGTCGGTGACGGCCGGAAGGCGCCGGCGCGTGCCGCGCTCCCGGCGCTGGCAGCGTTGGACCTCGGCATTCGTCAGCGCCAGGAGGGCCCGCAGGAGCGGGGTCGCGTGTCGGGCGTTCATGCGGACCTTGGTGAGGATCCGCCAGTTTCTTGAGGCCGGCGAAGCCGTGCTCGTTGGCCGCCCGCTCGCGGCTGACCAGCTGGTCCGCCTCCTTCTGGGCGTCGGTGAGGAGATGGCCGCGGTCCGCCCGGGGACGAGAACCGGCCGAACTGTTCGGCCAAGCACAAGGCCCAAGGCCTGCTGTTCCTCGCCCTACGCCTTGTGCGCGACGCTGCGCTCCCTGCCGCCACCGGTTCCCCCGGAAGCCGGAGCCGCGCCGGCCCCCGCACCGGAGCCGTCGCCCTCCGCACCCCCGTACACCGGCGCCTTCTGCACCCGCTCGATCAGCCGCTCGGGATGACCGGATGCCCTCCGCGACCCCGGCGGCCAGAACCTTCTTGCCGACGAACCGACTGCGGTCGACATCCCTGTCCGCGGCGATGACGATGCCGTCCGCGTCTCTGACATCGTTGTCAGACAGTGCGTTCTCGGCCCCGATGGAGCCCTGCGTCGTCTCCACCGGATCCCTGCGTCTCCACCTTGATCTCATACCCGCCCGGACCGGGCGGTCCGGGCCGGCTTCTCCGCGGCCATGTACGTGTGGGCGATACCGGTCGGGCAGGCGGTCACTGCGAGCGGTTTCAGCCCTTGCCCGCTCCTCCCCGCACCCTCGGGGGATCAGCTGGACTCGCGGTCACGTGGCTCTCCTGAGGAACGTGCGCGCGGCCGTAGGAACGTGCGCGCGGCCGTGCGCACGGCCGCGCAGGTGTTCCCGTGCTCCAGGCATCCTGCGCGACGTCCCAGCGCGGGCAAAGCCCTCGACGGCAGCGGCCGACAGCGGCCGGACCGCCGGCCACCGGGCAGCCGGACCGCCGGCCACCGGGCAGCCGGAACACCGGCTTCCGGACTCCCCGGCCCCGGGAATCGCGGACCGTCCAGCCCCCCTCCCAGCCCCCCACCCTGGCCGGTACCGCACCGAACCGGCCCCTCCGGGCTGGGGTTCACCGGGCCGACCGGTGTAGATTCGTGACCAGTGCCAGACGTCGCTGCTGATGGCGGTCGGGCGGCCCGCACCGCGGACCGGCCGAGGGAGAGAGGGCCTCCGACGGACTGCGCTGCGGCCAGGGGGAGGGGTGTGTCCGCTTCCGCGTACGCTCGTATTCGCCCCGGATACCTCCGGGGACCCCGGCCCGCGCCGCAGACTGCCAGCCCATCCACCTCGACGCTCGAGGAGCAGCCCGCATGACGACAGCAGCCACCGGCCAGGACTTCAAGGTCGCCGACCTGTCCCTCGCCGCTTTCGGCCGCAAGGAGATCACCCTCGCCGAGCATGAGATGCCCGGTCTGATGGCGATCCGCAGGGAGTACGCCGCGGCTCAGCCGCTGGCCGGTGCGCGGATCACCGGTTCCCTGCACATGACCGTGCAGACCGCCGTCCTGATCGAGACCCTGGCCGCCCTGGGGGCCGAGGTCCGCTGGGCGTCCTGCAACATTTTCTCCACCCAGGACCACGCCGCCGCGGCGATCGCCGTGGGCCCGGACGGCACGCCGGAGGCGCCGGCCGGTATTCCGGTTTTCGCCTGGAAGGGTGAGAGCCTGGAGGAGTACTGGTGGTGCACGGAACAGGCGCTGACCTGGCCCAACTCGCCCACCGGCGGCCCGAACATGATCCTCGACGACGGCGGTGACGCCACGCTGCTGGTGCACAAGGGCGTGGAGTACGAGAAGGCCGGCAAGGTCCCCTCCGTGGAGACCGCGGAGAGTGAGGAGCACCGGGCGATCCTGGAGCTGCTGACCCGGACGCTGGCCGAGGCGCCGCAGAAGTGGTCGAACCTGGCGTCGGAGATCCGCGGTGTGACCGAGGAGACCACGACCGGTGTGCACCGTCTGTACGAGATGCACCGGGACGGGGATCTGCTCTTCCCGGCGATCAATGTGAACGACGCCGTGACGAAGTCGAAGTTCGACAACAAGTACGGCTGCCGCCACTCGCTGATCGACGGAATCAACCGTGCCACCGATGTCCTGATCGGCGGAAAGACGGCCGTGGTCTGTGGCTACGGCGATGTCGGCAAGGGCTGCGCGGAGTCCCTGCGTGGCCAGGGCGCCCGGGTCATCATCACCGAGATCGACCCGATCTGTGCGCTGCAGGCGGCGATGGACGGCTACCAGGTCACCACTCTCGAAGAGGTCGTGGAGACGGCTGACATCTTCGTGACGACGACGGGCAACAAGGACATCATCATGGCGTCGCACATGGCGCGGATGAAGCACCAGGCGATCGTGGGCAACATCGGTCACTTCGACAACGAGATCGACATGGCCGGCCTGGCGAAGCTCGAGGGCATCGTCAAGGACGAGGTCAAGCCGCAGGTGCACACCTGGACGCATCCGGACGGCAAGGTGCTGATCGTGCTGTCCGAGGGCCGTCTGCTCAACCTGGGCAACGCCACCGGCCACCCCTCGTTCGTGATGTCGAACTCGTTCGCGGACCAGACGCTGGCCCAGATCGAGCTGTTCACCAAGCCGGAGGAGTACCCCACCGACGTCTATGTGCTGCCCAAGCACCTGGACGAGAAGGTGGCCCGCCTCCACCTCGACGCCCTGGGCGTCAAGCTCACCGAGCTGCGCCCGGAGCAGGCCGCCTACATCGGCGTCCAGGTCGAGGGCCCGTACAAGCCCGACCACTACCGCTACTGATCCAGCGGCGATCACCAACCGGTCAGCCCCGCTGACCGCTGGTGCTCCCCACAGCAGCCGGTGATCCCAGGCCCCCGCCACGCACGGCGGGGGCCTGGCCCATAAGGACCCCGTACCGCCCCGCCCCCGACTCACCGGCCCGTCGCCGCCCGAAGGACTTGACCCGCCATGCCCCGCGGCCACTACTCCCTCCACGACCCGCACGATCACACCCCCCTGGGCGAAGAACACTTCCACTGCGCCACCGGCCCCTCCGGCTGGCGCTACGTCTCCCAGATCGTCAACCCTTCCGGCGACCACACCGGCTCCGTCGACCTCACCCTCGACGAACTCGGCCGCCCGATCCGCCTCGAACTCCACGCCTCCGCCTGGCAGGTCCGCGGCGCCGCTCTGGAGGGCGTCACCTGGGTACGCACCGACCCGACGGGTGAACATGCCACCGAAGGCAACGTCCCCGCCCACGCCTTCACCGGTGCTTCCC
Source organism: Streptomyces sp. NPDC054765 (assembly GCF_053612065.1). Taxonomy (NCBI): domain Bacteria; kingdom Bacillati; phylum Actinomycetota; class Actinomycetes; order Kitasatosporales; family Streptomycetaceae; genus Streptomyces; species Streptomyces sp. NPDC054765. The sequence continues at coordinate 91,969 of NZ_JBSHBP010000032.1, forward strand.
CCGCATTTCTCATCGCCACCGCCCGTCTCCTGCGCCCCGCCCTCGGCGCCGGCGCCGTCCGCACCCGCCTCGTCGCCTTCACACCCCCCGTCCTCGCCCCCCGCACGCTCGACCAGTCCTGGGCCCTGCTGAAAAGCACACCACACGCCACTGACAACGCCCCCCTCATCGCCGACGAATACCAGGTCAACGACCTGGAAACTGGCGAACAGCACACCGTCCACATCGCCGGCGACGTGGTCCTCTCCGCCCCCGGCATCGAACTCGAATCCCTCGAATCCCCACCGTCGACGTTCCCCTGAGGCCCCCTGACCCGCCCGCTCCGCCGCTCTCGTCCCCTCCACCTCGCGGTGCACCGGGAGCCGGAGCGCAGTACGCCGGTCACCGCGCGCCGAATACGCCGACGACCGGGCGCGCGGCACCATCCGTCCCGACCCGCCGGACAGCCCACGCGAGACCCGGCACGCCCCCAACCACCCCGGGCCAGACCCACCCTCGCTGCCTGCCCGACCACCTGCCCCGGCTTCTGCCCGGAGCCCCGCAACCACCGAGTGTCCAGGCGAGACACCGGGGCGCTGCGCCCCGGCCCTGTGGCCGCCCCCTACGCCCCACGACGTCGCCGAGCGATCACGCCCCGCGACCAGACTCAGCACACCGTGATCCGCCGATCCGCCGATCCGCCGATCCGCCGATCCGCCGATCCGCCGATCCGCCGATCCGCCGATCCGCGGCCGGGCCCCACCCGCCCCAGCACCAGCAGGTCCCACCTCACACCGGCGGCGCAAACCCCGAACGCGGCGGCCGTCCCCCGCTACCTCTCTCGTCGCCCCCGCGCTCCCGCACCGTTGCCCCGAGAGACCCGGCATCGTCATGACGCGCCATCCCAGCCCTGGCCGTGGCCCCGGCCTCAGGAGACCCCGCCCCGCCCCCGGGCGGCGCCCAAGCCCCCGTCGACGCCGGCAACACCACACCCCCGGCGCTCCCTGATGAGGCGACATCCCCGGCCACCTCCACAGGCTGAACCGACGACCCCGGCTCACCACCCCAGGACTCCCCACCACTCACAGCGCCAGGCGTTCCACCCTCCGCCGCGCCGGACATCTCCACACCCGCAGCGCCGGATATCCCCACACCCGCAGCCATCCCGAACGCCCGCCGCGACTCCCGTACCTGCCGCTCCCCGGCCACCGCCGCCAGATACGCGGCGGGATGCACCCCCGAAGGCCCCGGCACCCCGGTGAATCCGTACAGATCCTCCGCGAGCCGCCCCGCCATCTCCGCGCCCACCTGCGGATCGAGCTGCTCCCTCCGCGCCAGGTACTGCCGCACCGTCAGCCACCACCCGTCAGGCACCCGTGACAGATCCAGCGCCCCGAGCTCCGCCGCCAGCCACGGAGGCGGAGGCGGCGGCGCCATCCCGGCCTCCGCCACGGGCATGCGCTCCCGTATGACCAACGTCCCCGCGAACACATCCCCCATCCGACGCCCCCGCGCCGACACCAAGGAGGCGATGGCCGCCAGCACGCCCATCGTCATCACGATCTCGACGGCCCCCATCGCCCCGCGCACCAGCGCATGCCGGAACCGGATCGGCCCGCCGTCCTCCCGTACGACCCGTAGCCCGCAGACCAGCTTCCCCAGCGACCGGCCGTGGCTCAGCGTCTCGATGACAATCGGTATCCCGACCTGCACCAGCAAGAACGTCGCCACCGATACGGCCGCCACTGCCGCACTGTCCATCGACGAGGTCGCGCTCAACAGCAGCAGCGATGTCCCGAGGTAGACCGCCCAGGCCACAGCCACATCGACGGCCACCGCCAGCCCCCGGCTCGGCAGCCGGGCGGGCCGCAGCCCCAGCACCACCGCTTCACCCGTGACGAGTTCACTCACGCCGCGCCCCACTCCCTCTCGGTCCCCGGTGTCCTGCCCACCCCACGCCGGACACGGCCAGTCTGCCAAGCTGATCCGGCACCCACCCACGGCGCCGCGAGGAGCGACACCCTATGGACCTCGATGTCTTCGTCACGGCCCATGGCGCCGAATGGGACCGTCTCGACACCTTGCTCCACCGCAAACGCCGCCTCACGGGAGCCGAGGCCGACGAACTCGTCGCCCTCTACCAACGCACCACCACGCACCTCTCCCTCCTCCTCTCCAGCGCCCCCGACCCCGCGCTGACCAGCCGTCTCACCGCCCTGGTGGCCCGCGCCCGCAGCACGGTCACCGGCGCCCGCAAGGCCTCCTGGCGCGACGCCGCCGCCTTCTTCACCACGGCTTTCCCGGCAGCGGTCTACCGCCTGCGCCACTGGTGGATCCCCACTGCGATCCTCTCGACCGCGGCCGCCGCCCTCATCGGCTGGTGGATAGCCGCACACCCCGAGGTCCAGGCGGCGATCGGCGCCCAGGAGGACCTCCGCAACATGACCCGCCCCGGCGGTGAGTACGAGACCTACTACTCCAGCCATCCCGCCGCCTCCTTCGCCGCCCAGGTATGGACGAACAACGCCCAGGCCGTCGCCCTGTGCCTGGTCCTCGGCGCCTTCGCCGGCCTCCCCGTGCTGTGGATCCTCTTCCAGAACATGCTCAACCTGGGCGTCGGCATCGGCCTGATGGCCTCAGCCGGCCGCCTCGACACCTTCCTCGGACTGATCCTTCCGCACGGCCTCCTGGAACTGACCGCCGTTTTCGTCGCGGCCGGCATCGGCCTCCGCCTGGGATGGACCCTCATCGATCCGGGCCCGCGCACCCGCCGCACGGCCCTGGCCGAGGAAGGCCGCTCCGCCCTCGGCGTCGCCATCGGACTCGCCGCGGTGCTCTTCGTATCCGGCGCCCTCGAAGGCTTCGTCACCCCCTCCGGCCTGCCCACCTGGGCCCGCATCGGCATCGGCATGGCCGCCGAACTGTCCTTCCTCCTCTATGTCTACGTCCTGGGCGGCCGTGCCGTACGTGCCGGAGCCACCGGCGACGTCGACCTCACCGACCGCGAAGCCACCGTCCCCACTGCCGCGTGATGTGCATCGAGCCCCGCTGACCTGCTAATCTCCTCTTCGCCCCAGGAGCCCGTTGACACGAGCAACCGGGGGAGGTAGATTCGAACGGTTGCAGCGAACTGGACAAGTTCTTCTGCGACGGCTAGTCTCATCTCCGCCTCGGCCGGAATATCAATTCGGCGAGGCGCAACCGACCACTTACCGGAAGCCCCGGCCGAATCAATTCGGCCGAATCCCTTCTGATAAAGTCGGAAAAGCCAAAAGGCACCCCCCTCCGACGGGGATTTCGGAAGCGAATTCGGACCGGCAACGGAACGGAATCGGGTCTGCTAGAGTCGGAAAGGCCGGAAAGAGAAAGCAGAACGGCCAACCCCGCTCCAACAGGGGGCCGGAGACGGAAACGGATCTGGTAAGGTTGGAAACGCGAAGAAGCCGAAAGGCGGAAACG
>NZ_JBSHBP010000033.1:0-71465 GCF_053612065.1 Streptomyces sp. NPDC054765
GCCCCCGCCCGTGAAGGCGGGGGCCGCGGTGCTGTGTGCCGGGACCGGCGTCAGTGGAAGCCGGTCAGGCTGTTGGGGTTGTTGCCGCCGGGGCCGTTTCCGGTGCCGCCGTCCGGATTGCCGGTGCCGCCGCCCGCGTCCCCGCCGCCGCCCGTCGGTGAGCCGGAGGCGGAGTGCGACGGAACCGGCGGGCTCGGCCGGCCGCTCGGGGAGTGCGAGGGAGGAACGCTCGGGGCCGAGGGGGACGACGACGGCGAACTGCTCGGCGACGTGGACGGGCTCGGGCTGTGCGACATCGTGGCGCTCGGCGTCGGGGTCGGGGTCGCGGGTACCCCGGCGCCGAGGTCCGTCTGCAGGTCGAAGTCCGCGCCGGTGCTGCCGTTCAGCGCCGCCTGGGTGTAGTCCGCCCACACCCGGGCCGGGTAGCCGCCGCCGTTGACGCGGCCGTCGCCCCCGGCGTTCTTGAGGGTGACCTGCCGGCCGCCCTGGGGGGACTCGCCGAACATGCCGACGGCGGTGACCAGCTTGGGCGTGTAGCCCACGAACCACGCCGACTTGTCGTCGTCGGAGGTGCCGGTCTTGCCTGCCGCCTTGTAGGCGGTGTTCTTCACGGCCTGCGAGGCGGTGCCGTCGTCGACCACACCGGTCAGCACGGAGGTGACGGTGTCGGCGGTCCTGGGGCTGAGCACCTGATCACCGATCGGGTCCTTCAGCGGGACCTTGGTGTCGACCCCGTTGACACTGTGCGAGGCCGCGGTGACCAGCGTCGGGGTGACCTTCTTGCCGTGGTTGTCGAGGGTGGCGTAGGCGCCGGCCATCTGGAGCGGGCTGGCGCCCATGGTGCCCAGGGTCATGGCGGGCTTGACGTCCATCTTGTCGTCCATGCCCAGGCTGACCGCGGTCTGCTTGACCTTGTCCAGGCCGGCGTCCGCGCCCATCTGCGCGAAGACCGCGTTGACGGAGTTGTTGGTCGCCGTCTGGACGCTGATCTTCCCGTACTCCTGCTCGTCCTCGTTGGGCGGCGCGAAGGGGATGGTGCCGCCGACGACCGGGCGGCGGTTATGGCCGTCGTAGATCGTGTTCGGGGTGATCGGAACGCCGTCCTGAGTGACCGCGTTGTTCTCCATCGCGGACGCCAGGATCAGCGGCTTGAAGGTGGAGGCGGCCTGGTAGTCCGTGCGCGTGGCGTTGTTCCGGTAGTGCTTCGGCGGGCCCTCGCCGCCGTACATCGCCACGATGTGGCCGGTCTTGGGATCCACCGAGGTGGCACCGAGCTGGGCGTCCCCGTCGACCTTGCGCTTCTTGGGGTCGAGGTCGGCGAGGAGCTTGCGCTTGACGGAACTCTCCAGCGCCTTCTGCTTGTCCTTCTCTATGCCGAGGGTGACCGTCCAGCCGCCGGCCGCGAACTGCTTCTCGTCGACGCCCTGGGCGAAGAGCTCCTGCTTGGCCTGCTCGACGAGGTAGCTGGTCTGGCCGCTCACACCGGGCGGCGGCTTGGGGGCCTTCGGCTTCTGGAAGGTCTGCTTGCGGCGCTCCTCGGGGGTGAGCCACTTCATCTCGACCATGTTGTCGAGGGTGTAGGCCCAGCGCGCCTGGACCCGCTTCTTGCCGTCCGCGCTCGCCAGGGTCCAGTCGTACTGGTTCGGTGCCTGGAGCAGCGAGGCCAGGTAGGCGCCCTGCGAGACGGTGAGCTTGTCGACGTCCACGCCGTAGTAGGCCTGCGCGGCGGCCTGGATGCCGTAGGCGCCGCGGCCGTAGTAGCTGGTGTTGATGTAGCCGGCGAGGATGTCGTCCTTGGTGTACTTATTGTCCACCTTGAGCGAGATGACGATCTCCTGGAGCTTGCGGGAAACCGTCTGCTCCTGGCTCAGGTAGTAGTTCTTGACGTACTGCTGGGTGATCGTCGAGCCGCCCTGCTTGCCCTGGCCGCGCAGAGTGTTCAGGACACCGCGCAGGGTGCCCTTCAGGTCGACGCCGGAGTCGTTGTAGAAGGTCTTGTTCTCCGCGGCGACGAAGGTGCGCTGGACGTCCTTGGGTATCCGGCTGAGCGGGACGTTCTCGCGGTTGACCTGGCCGACTCGCGCCATGACCTTGCCGTTGGCGTACTTGTAGACATTGCTCTGCAGCTTGGCTGTGTCATTGCCCTTGGGAATGTCCACGTACAGATACAGACCGATGAAGCCGAGGATGCCCAGCAGGCACACCCCGAGGAAGGCTCCGAGGAGCTTCTTCCAGGTGAAGAAGCGGCGTATGCCGGACTTCTTGTCTTTCGGTCTGGCCCGGCGGGCGCTTCTCTGTTGCGCCCGTCTCGCTTCCGCTCGGCCCATCGCTTCAGCAACTCCAGTCGTTCCGCCCCCAGCTAACTCAGCTGTTGAAGCTAACACCGCATCTGTCAACAAATACTCATCGATCAAGGCTTTTCTCGACGTGACAAACAGCACCCGGCGGGACGGAACCGTGGGGTGGGTTTTGTGCGTCGCAGCGGCCCCACCTGGGGACTTGCCGTCGGCCACCCCCTGCACGACCCCGGTAAGACCCCTGGACACGGCACCTGTGCAGAGAATAAAGTGCTAGCAGTTTGCTAGACCAGCGACATCAACCAATGCGGCCGACATCACGTGCCGTACCTGGAGAAACGGGGATCCCATGTCCGATCAGACACCGGCCGGCCGCACCACCGGACCCGGCGGCGGCCTCTCCGTCGACGCCCCCGAGCTGCCCCGTCCACAGGTCCGCGAGGTCCCGGCGCACAGCATCGCGGGCGGCGTGGCCCTGCTGCTGACCGTGCTCGGCGTCGCGCTGGGCATCGCCGTGATCAGCGTCGGCGGCATACTCGGCTCCGGCGGCAACGCCGCCGCCGCCGCGCCGACGGTCATCGCCGGCGTCCTGCTGCTGATCGGCTCGCTCTTCTGCATGACCGGCGTGAAGATGGTCGCGCCCGGCGAGGCCCGGGTCATCCAGCTCTTCGGGCGGTACGCCGGCACCATCCGCACCGATGGCCTGCGCTGGGTCAACCCGCTCACCACCGCCCGGAGGATCTCCACCCGGGTGCGCAACCACGAGACCGCGGTTCTCAAGGTCAACGACGCCTACGGCAACCCGATCGAGCTGGCCTCGATCGTGGTCTGGCAGGTCGAGGACACCGCTCAGGCGCTCTTCGAGGTCGACGACTTCCTGGAGTTCGTCGCCACCCAGACCGAGGCGGCCGTACGGCACATCGCGATCGAGTACCCCTATGACGCACATGACGAGAACGCCCTGTCGCTGCGCGGCAACGCCGAGGAGATCACCGAGAAGCTGGCTCTCGAACTGACCGCACGGGTCCAGGCCGCCGGCGTACGGATCATCGAGTCCCGCTTCAGCCACCTCGCCTACGCCCCCGAGATCGCCTCCGCGATGCTGCAGCGACAGCAGGCCGGCGCGGTGGTCGCGGCCCGCCAGCAGATCGTCGAGGGTGCGGTCGGCATGGTCGAGCAGGCGCTGGACCGGATCAGCCAACAGGGCATCGTCGAACTGGACGAGGAGCGGAAGGCGGCCATGGTGAGCAACCTGATGGTGGTGCTGTGCGGCGACCGGGCCGCCCAGCCGGTCCTCAACACGGGCTCGCTCTACCAGTGAGCACCGACACCCCCGAGGGGCCCGGCGCCGAGGGCGAGCGGACTCCCGCGCGACGGCCGCAGCAGCGCAAGCAGGTGCTGCTGCGGCTGGACCCGTTGGTCCATGACGCACTGACACGGTGGGCCGACGACGAGTTGCGCAGCGCCAATGCACAGATCGAGTTCCTGCTCCGCAAGGCGCTGTCGGAGGCGGGGCGGCTGCCCCGGGGAGCGGGGGCGATCCCGCGGCGCGGGCGTCCGCCCAAGCAGCAGAAGGATGTCTGAATTCCCCGAGGTCGGCGGGCGGGTCCCAGGGACCCGGGGACCGCATCCGGGGCCCGGGAACCTGCCCGCCGGGGCCCAGGGGCCCGCCCACCGGGGCCGGGCGCCTCTGCCCGGACCGCTATACAGCACGCGTATACACCAGCAATACACCGCCGAGTAAGGTGATCCGCATGTCAATCGGTCATACGCTGCTGGGCCTCCTGGAGTCCGGCCCCCGCCATGGCTACGACCTCAAGCGGGCCTTCGACGAACGCTTCGGCCACGACCGCCCGCTGCACTACGGGCAGGTCTACTCCACGATGTCCCGGCTGCTGAAGAACGGCCTGGTCGAGGTGGACGCCGTGGAGGCCGGCGCCGGCCCGGAGCGCAAGCGGTATGCGATCACGGACGCCGGGATCACCGATGTCGCCCAGTGGCTGGCCCGCCCGGAGAAGCCCGAGCCGTACCTCCAGTCGACGCTCTACACCAAGGTCGTCCTGGCCCTGATGACCGACCGCAATGCCGCCGAGCTGCTGGACACCCAGCGCACCGAGCATCTGCGGCTGATGCGCGGACTGACCGAACGCAAGCGCAACGGCGACCTCGCCGACCAGCTGATCTGCGACCACGCCCTGTTCCACCTCGAAGCCGATCTGCGCTGGCTGGAGCTGACCGCCGCCCGGCTCGGCAAGCTGGCGGAAGCGGTCCGCACATGACGCCGGAGGGATCCCTGCTGGTGGCGGAGGGGCTCCGCAAGACCTACGGGACGACACCCGCGCTGGACGGCGCGGAGTTCTCCATCCACCCGGGTGAGGTCGTCGCCGTCATGGGCCCCTCCGGCTCCGGCAAGTCGACCCTGCTGCACTGCCTCGCCGGGATCATCGGCCCGGACTCCGGCACGGTCCGCTACGGCGGCCACGAGCTGACCGCGCTGAGCGACGCCCGGCGCAGCGCCCTGCGCCGGACCGACTTCGGGTTCGTCTTCCAATTCGGCCAGCTGGTACCGGAGTTGACGGCTCTGGAGAATGTCGCGCTGCCGCTGCGGCTGAACGGCACCAAACGCAAGGAAGCCGAGCGCCAGGCCCACGAGTGGCTGGAGCGGCTGGAGGTCGACAAGGTGCACGGCCGGCGGCCAGGTGAGATATCCGGCGGCCAGGGCCAGCGGATCGCGGTCGCCCGCGCCCTCGCCACCCGGCCGCGGGTCATCTTCGCGGACGAGCCCACCGGTGCCCTGGACTCGCTCAACGGCGAACGCGTACTGACCCTGCTGACCGACGCCGCCCGGGACACCAACGCCGCGGTCGTCCTGGTCACCCACGAGGCCCGGGTCGCCGCCTACTCCGACCGGGAGATCGTCGTCCGCGACGGCAAAGTGAAGGACATGCTGGCGGGCTTGATATGAGCCTGCTGCGCTCGCGCACCGGCAGTGGCCGCGGTGGCGACGGCGCGCCCACCACCCCCGCGCCCCGGCGCCCGTTCGCCGTCCCGCGCACCGGCCCCGCGGCCTGGGCCCGGGACCTCGCGATGGGCATGCGGTTCGCGGCCGGCGGCGGCCGCGAGGGCTGGACCCGTACGGCGCTGACCGCCGTCGGCGTCGCCCTGGGCGTGGCCGTCCTGCTGCTCTGCTCGTCCGTACCGCCGCTGCTGGACTCCTGGCACGGCCGGGAGAAGGCCCGCGAGAACCTCGGCCAGATGCACGACCCCCCGCCCTCCGACCGCACCGTGCTCTACACCTCGGCCGACACCACCTTCCACGGTGCGCCGGTCCGCGGCCGTCTGGTGCGCCCCGACGGCGCGCACCCACCCGTACCGCCCGGCATCGGCCGGCTCCCCGGCCCCGGACGGATGCTGGTCTCCCCCGCGCTCAAGGAGCTGCTGGCCTCCCCCGGGGGTGCGCTGCTGCGCGACCGGCTGGACTACGAGGTGGCCGGCGTGATCGGCGACGACGGTCTGCGCGGCCCGCGCGAACTCACCTATGTCGCGCAGAGCGCCACCCTCAAGAAGCCCAACGGCTACCGCATCGACCACTTCGGCAAGAACTGGTACCCGCCGCCGATGCAGGCACCGGTCGTGCTGCTCGTGATCATGACCTGTGTGGCGCTGATGACGCCCGTGATGGTCTTCCTCGGCACCTCCGTACGCTTCGGCAACGAGCGCCGGGAGCGCCGGCTTGCCGCGCTCCGGCTGGTCGGCGCCGATGTCCGTACGACCCGCCGGATCGCCTCCGGTGAGGCGCTGTTCGGTTCGCTGCTGGGGCTGGTGGCGGGCGGGGCACTGTTCCTGGGCGGCCGGCAGTTCGCCTCGCTGGTCACGCTGTGGGGCGTCAATGTCTTCCCCTCGGACGTGGCCCCCGCCCCGCTCGCCGCGGCGCTGATCGCCGTGCTGGTGCCGACGGCGGCGGTCGTGGTGACGCTGCTCGCCCAGCGCGGCATCACCATCGAGCCGCTGGGCATCATCCGCCACCGGCCCGCGGTCCGCCGCCGGCTGTGGTGGCGGGTGGCACTGCCCGCCGTGGGCACCCTGCTGCTCCTGCCGCTGGCCTGGCAGCAGCCGTGGACCGACACCCGGCTCCACACCGTCCGGCTGGCGACCGGTTCGATGCTGCTGCTGTTGGGCGTCACCGTCCTGCTGCCCTGGCTGGTGGACGCGGTGGTCGGCCGGCTGCACGGCGGTCCGGTCCCCTGGCAACTGGCGGTCCGCCGCCTCCAGTTGAGCAGCGCATCGGCCACCCGCGCGGTCAGCGGCATCACCGTCGCGGTGGCCGGTGCGATCGCGATCCATATGCTCATGACCGGTATGCAGGCCGGCTATGCCCAGGCGTACGCGGAGTCCGGCAAGCTCCCGCGGATCGGCCTGTGGGGCAACGCCGAGGGCTGGCCGCAGACCCGGCGGGCGCTCACCGCGCTGCGCGCCACCCCCGGGGTGACGGCGGTCCGCGGCACGATCGACGCGAATGTCGGCCGGCTGCCGGCCGCCGGACTCCCCCCGGCCGACGCACCCCACTCGACGCTCGCCGTCGCCGACTGCGCCGAGCTGCGCCACCTGGCCCGGCTGGACTCCTGCCGGGACGGCGACGTGTTCCTCACCGACGCCCCGCACCGGGACACCACCCTGGCGCCCGGGGCGCGGATCAGCCTCAACGCCCCGTACACCGACGACGAACCGCAGACACCACGCCCCTGGACGATCCCCGCGGCGGCCCGCGGCGCCCGGCTGCTCGACCGCGGACGCAGCCCCGACCTCATCAGGTACAACCTGCTGGCCACACCGTCCGCCGTCGACACCGGCCGGCTCAACCACCCCACCACGGAGTTCAAGATCGACTTCGATCGCGGCACCCCGGACGCGGTGGAGCACATCCGCAACACCGCGGCCCGGATCGACCCGACGATGAACGAGCTCTCCCATCTCGACAATCCGCATAACGGGCCGTACTCCAGCGTGCGCAACGGCCTGTTCGCCGGCGCCGTGGTCACCCTGCTGCTGATCGGTTCGGGCCTGATCATCTCCACCGTCGAGCAGCTCTACGAGCGCCGCCGGCTGCTGTCCACCCTCGATGCGTACGGCACCCGCCGCGCCACCCTGGGCTGGTCGGTGCTGTGGCAGACCGCTCTCCCGGTCGTGCTCGGCCTGGGCCTGGCCCTGGGCTGCGGGCTGACGCTGGGCGCGCTGCTGCTGACGATGATCGACAGCCCGGTGACGGTCGACTGGCCGGTGGTGGCGGGGATCACCGGGATCGGCGGCGGGATGATCCTCTTCGTGACGCTGCTGAGCCTGCCGCCGCTGTGGCGGATGATGCGGCCCGACGGGCTGCGGACGGAGTGAGCGCGGCGATGCCCGGTCCGTCCCGTCCGGGCCGGGGCCGGCCGGTCGGCCGCTGGTGGGCCGACCTGGCCATGGGCGCCCGGTTCGCCGTGACCGGCGGGCGCGAGGGCTGGATCCGTACGGCGCTGACGGCGCTCGGCGTCGGCCTGGGCGTCGCCGTGCTGCTGCTGGCGGCCGCCCTCCCGAACGTGTTCAACGCCGCCATGGACCGGCAGCGGGCCCGCACCGTCGTGCCCGCCGTGGACGGGGCCGGGCCCTCGGACCGGACGCTGCTGACCGCCTCGTCGGCCGGCGCGTACCGCGAACTGCCGGTGAACGGCCGGATCCTGCGGGCCGAAGGACCCCACGCCCCGGTTCCACCAGGCCTGTCCCGGCTGCCGGGCCCCGGTGAACTGGCCGTCTCCCCCGCCCTCCGCGCGCTGCTTTCCTCGCCCGGGGGCGCACTGCTCAAGGAGCGCTTCCCAGGTCTGCGGATCACCGCCACGATCGGCGACGCCGGGCTCATGCACCCCGGTGAACTCCTCTTCTACCAAGGCAGTGACACCCTGCGCGGGCCCGGCGACGGGGTCGAGCGGGTCACCGCGTTCGGTGACCGGGCCGACCCGTTCCGGGCCGGCCCCCTCGTGGTGCTGATCATCCTCGTGAGCTGTGTCGCGCTGCTGGCTCCCGTCGTCGTCTTCCTCGCGACCGCGGTGCGGTTCGGCGGGGAGCGCCGCGACCGGCGGCTCGCCGCGCTGCGGCTGGTGGGCGCCGACCGGGCCACCACCCGCCGGATCGCCGTCGGCGAGGCGCTGGCCGGTGCGCTGGCCGGCCTGCTCACCGGCGCCGCGGTCTTCCTCGCCGGCCGGATCCCGCTCACCGGCATCTCGCTCTTCGGCGTCGGCGTCTTCCCGTCCGACGTGGTCCCCGATGCCGCGCTCACCGGCGTCATCGCCCTGGCCGTCCCGCTCGGCTCGGCCGGCGTCACGCTGTTCGGCCTGCGGCGGGTCACCGTCGAGCCGCTGGGCGTCACCCGCACGGCACCGCCGCTGCGCCGCCGGCTGTGGTGGCGGCTGCTGCTGCCGGCCGCCGGAGTCGCCCTGTTGCTGCCGCAGACGGTCGGCGGGGCGGGCAGCAGCGATACCGCCGACGCGCAGGTGGTCCTCGGCGTCTCGCTGCTTCTGCTGGGCGTGGCGGCGCTGCTGCCCTGGCTGGTGGCCGCCGCGGTGGCCCGCCTGGACGGCACGGACTTCGGCGGCCAGTCCTGGCAACTGGCGGTACGGCGACTGCAGTTGAGCGATGCCACGGCCGGCCGCTCGGTCAGCGGGATCACCGTCGCGGTGGCCGGCGCCCTCGCCGTGCAGCTGCTGCTGACCGGCACCCAGAGCCTCGACGAGCAGATCCACCGCCCCGCGGGGACCCGGGTCGAGGCGCGCGACGGCGCGGTGCCGGTCGCCCGTGCCCCGCAGCTGTACGCCCGGCTGCGCGCGGTCGCGGGCGTCCGCGAGGCGCACGGCGTGGTCTTCGGCTACGCGAACTCCGCCCGCCACCAGCAGGCCCCGCCGCGCACCGGCCCCCAGGACGGCGACGACCCCGAGCCGTACCGGGTGACCGTCGCCGACTGCGCCACCCTGCGCCAACTGGCCCGTATCGGCGCCTGTTCCCGGGGCGATGCCTTCCTCCTCCCCGACCCCGAGGACACCTCCTCCCTCCCGCACCGCGGCGAACGTCTGGCCCTCGACCCGGTCGGCAGCCGCAGCGACCACCGGGCGCCCGCCGTCTGGTCCGTCCCGCACACCGCCCGCCGCGCCACCGCGGTGCCCGACGCCCTCGCACCCGGTATCGGCGGCCCCGGCGTGCTCGCCACCCCCGAGGCCCTCTCCCCCGCACTGTTCCGCCACCCCGGCATCACCGTCCTGCTGCGACTCGACCCCGGCACCCCCGACGCGATCGAATACGTCCGCAACACCGCCGCCGGGATCTCCCCGCGGATCGACGTCATCGCCCACGGCAACGACGGCACCACGGACACCCTCGACGTCGCCCGACAGGGCCTGACCGCCTGCGCCGCCGCCGTACTGCTGCTGACCGGCTGCGGTCTGCTGATCACCGCCCTGGAGCAACTCCGCGACCGCGCACGGGCGTTGTCCGCCCTGGAGGCCCTCGGCACGCCGCGCGCCGTGCTGGGCCGCTCGGTCCTGTGGCAGACGGCCGTCCCGGTGGCCCTCGGCCTGGCCCTGGCGCTCGGCTGCGGACTGGCTCTCGGCTCGCTGCTCCTGCACATGGTCAACCGCCCGCTGCGGGCCGACTGGTGGGGCCTGGTGATCCTCACCGGCACCGCGGCGGCCGTCGTCCTCGGCGTCACCGCGCTCTCCCTGCCACTGCTGTGGCGGCTGATGCGCCCGGATGGGCTGCGTACGGAATGAATCTGCGAGATCATTCCGCCACAGCAGTGCCCATCACCTGCCCGAGGGGGACCCTTCATGCGCCGGCTCGTCTACTGCATCGCCTCCACGCTCGACGGCTTCCTCGCCGGCCCCGACGGCTCGGACCCGACCGGCCCGGACGGTTTCTGGCCGGTCGCCGACGACTACCTCAAGCATCTGGCCGCCGAACTCCCGGAGATCCTCCCCGTCCAGGCCCGGTCGGCACTCGGCATCACCGACGAGGGCACCCGCTTCGACACCGTCCTCGAAGGCCGCCGCTCCTACGAGATCGGCCTCCGGGCCGGTCTCACCGACGCCTACCCCCACCTGCGGCACCTCGTCTTCTCCCGGACCATGGGGCAGAGCCCGGACCCGGCGGTGGAGCTGGTGGCCACCGACCCGGTGGCCACGGTGCGCGAGCTGAAGGACGCCGGCGGCAAGGACATCTGGCTGCTGGGCGGCAGCGCACTCGCCGGCGCGCTCTACCCGGAGATCGACCAGCTGATCGTCAAGCTCAGCCCGCTCACCCTCGGCTCCGGCATCCCGCTCTTCTCCCCGGACACCGCCTTCGACCCCCGCACCTGGGAACTGACCGAGCACACGGTCCTCCAGAGCGGCGCGGCCTTCCTGACGTACGACCGGGCCGGCGCGGTCTGAGCGGCGCCGGGGTGCCGGCGCGCGGACGGCGCCCCGACGCGGCCCGTCCTGAGGCGCCCGAGGACCTTCGTACGGCGCGTTCCCCGAACGGGTGAACGTGGTCATACGAGACCTGTGCGGCTACCCCTGCCTACGATGATGGCCTCGATACCAGCCATCAGGAGGCACTACATGTCTGCCGCAGCAGTCGAGCACCCTCATGACGGCAAGCTGCCCAGCCTGCTCGAGGTGGCCGCACAGCTCACCGAGAAGCTCCCTGGCTACCGCATCGAGATCATCGGGGGAGACCTCACCGTGACGCCGCCCGCCGACGGCCCGCACGCCGATTCACTGACCGACCTCATCTTCGCTTTCGCGCCTGCGCACGGAACGGAGACACGAGTGGCCCAGGCCATGGGCGTATGGCTCCCCGACGGCCCCGAGGACTACGCCATCCCCGACCTCGCCGTCGTCGACGCCGACTATCGCGATCACCTCGTGGCGGACAACTGCTACGACCCGGATGTCTTCCGGATGGTGCTGGAAGTGACGTCTTCCAACTACGCCACCGACCTCAAGACGAAGGTCGCCGCGTACGCGATCGCCAAGATCCCGGTCTACGTGATCATCGACCGCAAGAAGGACCGCATCCACACCTTGACGGAACCGTTCGCCAACGAATACCGCAACCACAGCGTCCACGCCCCCGGCCAACGTGTCACGCTCCCCGCTTCCCTCGGCGCCGAGATCACACTTGACGTCGAAGCGGTCCTCTCGGTTGCCCGCCCCTGACCCTCACCCCCCGGCCATCCGCACCGGCAACCCCCGCAGTGCCTTCCGCAGGGCGCCCGCGAACGCCTCGAACTCCTCCTGGCGGGCGGCGCCGGTCCGCATGGCGAGGGCGATCCGCCGTGAGGGTGCCGGATCGGCGAAGTAGCCGGTCGTGAGCTGGTCGTTGCGGCCGGTCTCGACCCGGAGCGCGGTGCGCGGCAGCAAGGTCACCCCGAGCCCGCCGGCCACCAGCTGCACCAGGGTCGACAGGCCCGCCGCGCTGGTCGTCACGGGGGTGTTCTCGTCCCGGCCGGCCTCCCGGCAGATGTCCAGGGCCTGGTCCCGCAGGCAGTGCCCCTCGTCGAGCAACAGCAGGTCCAGTTCCCGCAGGGCCTGGCGCGGGATGTCGCCGCGGCCGCCGAGCCAGTGCTCCTTGGGGGCGACCAGGACGAAGTCCTCGTCGAAGAGCGGGAGTTCGGTGACCTGCGGGACGCCGAGCGGCACCGCGAGCAGCAGCAGGTCGAGGCGTCCGTGGGACAGGCCCTCCAGGAGGGAGGCGGTCTGTTCCTCGTGCACCTGGAGGTCCAGGTCGGGGTAGGTCCCGTGGACCAGCCGGAGGACGGCCGGCAGCAGATACGGGGCAACGGTCGGGATGACGCCGAGCCGCAGCACACCCGTGAACGGCGCGCGGGCCGCCTCCGCCTCCTCCATCAGATCCCCGACGGCCTCCAGGACCGTACGGGCCCGTGCGGCCACCCGCTCCCCCGCGGGCGACAGCAGCACCCTGCGCGTCGTACGCTCCAGCAGCTGCACCCCGAGGGTCTCCTCCAGCGCGGAGACCGCCCCGGACAGCGCGGGCTGGCTCATCCCGATCTCGGCCGCCGCCTCGCGGAAATGCAGCTGCTCGGCCACCGCCGCGAACGCCCGCAGCTGGGCCAGGCTGGGCTGGCGGGGCCGGCCGCCCTGACTCGCCAATGAAGCCACTGATAACCACCTCCGATCAACATCAACCAGTCTAGCTATTTCCCTGATCAATGCTCGCTATGGCACTGTGTCAACCGTCCAAGCCTCAAGGAAAGGCCCCAAAAGGGACTTTCTGCGCAACAAGGAGAGTACGTGCTCACTGTCGGTGACAAGTTCCCCGAGTTCGACCTGACCGCCTGCGTCTCGCTGGAGAAGGGCGCGGAGTTCGAGCAGATCAACCACAAGACCTACGAGGGCAAGTGGAAGATCGTCTTTGCGTGGCCCAAGGACTTCACCTTCGTGTGCCCCACCGAGATCGCCGCCTTCGGCAAGCTGAACGACGAGTTCGCCGACCGTGACGCCCAGATCCTCGGCTTCTCCGGTGACTCCGAGTTCGTGCACCACGCCTGGCGCAAGGACCACCCGGACCTGACCGACCTGCCCTTCCCGATGCTCGCCGACTCCAAGCACGAGCTCATGCGCGACCTGGGCATCGAGGGCGAGGACGGCTTCGCGCAGCGCGCCGTCTTCATCGTCGACCAGAACAACGAGATCCAGTTCACCATGGTGACCGCCGGCTCCGTCGGCCGTAACCCCAAGGAGGTCCTGCGGGTCCTCGACGCCCTGCAGACCGACGAGCTGTGCCCCTGCAACTGGTCCAAGGGCGACGAGACCCTCGACCCGGTCGCGCTGCTCTCGGGCGAGTGACACTCCGCTAGCGAACTGGAGGCTGATCTGACATGGCTCTCGACGAACTCAAGTCCGCCGTACCGGACTACGCCAAGGACCTGAAGCTGAACCTCGGCTCGGTCATCGGCAACAGCGACCTGCCGCAGCAGCAGCTGTGGGGCACCGTGCTGGCCTGCGCGATCGCCTCGCGCTCGCCGAAGGTGCTGCGCGAGCTGGAGCCGGAGGCGAAGGCGAACCTCTCCGCCGAGGCGTACGCCGCCGCCAAGTCGGCCGCCGCCATCATGGCGATGAACAACGTCTTCTACCGGACCCGGCACCTGCTGTCGGACCCGGAGTACGGCAACCTGCGCGCCGGTCTGCGGATGAACGTCATCGGCAACCCGGGCGTGGACAAGGTCGACTTCGAGCTGTGGTCGCTGGCCGTCTCGGCCATCAACGGCTGCGGTATGTGCCTGGACTCGCACGAGCAGGTGCTCCGCAAGGCCGGTGTGGACCGCGAGACGATCCAGGAGGCCGTGAAGATCGCATCCGTCCTGCAGGCCGTCGGCGCCACACTGGACGCCGAGGCCGCGCTCGCCGAGTAATCCCGGCACGCGTCACACACGCACAGAACCCCGCAGACCTGGCGTCTGCGGGGTTCTGTCGTCCGGTGTGCAGCCGGTCTACGCCGGGGGCTCCTCGGGCGGGCGCGGCACCGGGGGCGGGGTCGGCGCGACCGAGATCGCGGTGGCGCCGCGCGGGGCCACCGACATCCGCAGCGCCTCCTCCCTGGAGTAGGAACGCAGGTAGCCGACCACGGTGTTGGTGACCGCCACCAGCGGCACCGCGACGACCGCACCGCCGATGCCCGCGATCAGCCCGCCCGCGGCGACCGACAGGATCACCGCGAGCGGATGCACCCGGACCGCCCGGCCCAGGATGAACGGCTGGAGGACATGGCCCTCGATCTGCTGGACGGCCAGCACAACCGCCAGCACCATCAGGGCCGTGAACACCCCGTTGGCGACCAGCGCGATGACACACGCCAGCGCGCCCGAGACCACCGCGCCGACCAGCGGGATGAAGGCGAACAGGAAGATGAAGACGGCGAGCGGCACGGCCAGCGGCACATTGAGGAAGTAGAGGCCGATACCGATGAAAATGGCGTCGATCAGGGCGACGACGACCGTGCCGCGCACATAGGCGGTCAGCGTCCGCCAGGCGCGCGGCCCGGCGCCCGCCACGCCGCCGCGGGCCGCGCCCGGGACCAGCTTGAGCAGCCAGTTCCAGATCCGGTGGCCGTCGTAGAGCAGGAAGAGCGTGGTGAACATCGCCAGCAGGATGCCGGTGAACACTTCGAGGACGACGGTGACGCCCTCCAGCCCGACCGAGGTGATGGCCTCGGTGTTGGCGCCGATCGCATCCTGCAGGTTCTTGGCGATATGGGTGATCTGAGACTCGGTCACATGGAACGGGCTCTTCAGCAGCCAGCCCTTGAGCTCGGTGATGCCCTCCTGGATGCGGCTGGAGACCGAGTCGATGTTGTCCTGGACCTGCCAGACCACAAACCATCCGACCAGGCCCATGATGACGAACCCGCCGATGAAGGTCAGCGCGGTGGCCGGTCCGCGCGGCAGCCCGCGCTGGCGCAGCCACGCCACCGTGGGCTGCAGCAGCGCGGTGATGAGCGTCGCCGCGATGAAGGCCAGCACGACCAGTTCGATGGTGGTGATGACCCGTGCGAGCACCCACAGCGTGGCGGCCAGCACCAGCAGCCGCCAGCCCGCCTCGGCGGCGACCCGGACACCCCACGGCACCGCGTCGACCGGGTCGGGGCGGGCCGCGACGGCCGGGGCGTAAGCAGGCGGCGGGGGGACGTTCTCCGGCGGTACGGCCTGGGGGGACGGCGGTGCGAGCTCCGTCGCGGGATGCGGTACCCCGTCCGTCGCTTCCGGCAGTTGCGTTCGGGTGACGGTGAGCGTGCCCAGCACACCGTCGCGCACCGGACCGTCGTGCGCCGGGCCGTCGGCCGCGGGGGCGTCCGCGAGGGCGTCCGCGTGCCCGGCACGCCTCAGCTCATCCGGGTCGCCGCCGGCCGCCGCTGCGGCTTCCGCGCGGCGGCGCTGTTCCTCCAGCCGCTGCGAGAGCCGTGTCAGTCCGGCGCCGAGGCCACCGACCCACTGAGGCAATCTGGACATGTGCCTTCCTCTTCCCCTCCCACGCGCCACAACCTGACGGGCACGACGTTACCTGCGCCGGACGCACGAAACCCCCGACGCTGCCGCGTTCGGGGGTTTCGGAAGTGCGGTGGTGCTGCCGGCGGGCCTAGTACCAGCTGTTGGCCTGCCAGAACGACCAGGCACCACAGGGGCTGCCGTAGCGGTCGTTCATGTAGTTCAGCCCCCACTTGATCTGGGTGGCCGGGTTGGTCTGCCAGTCGGAGCCCGCCGAGGACATCTTGGAGCCGGGCAGGGCCTGGACGAGCCCGTAGGCGCCCGAGCCGGCGTTGGTGGCCTTGTAGTTCCAGCCGGACTCGTGGTCCACGATGTGGCTGAAGCACTGGAACTGGTCGCCGGCCATCAGCTGGCGTGCCATGGCCTGCGTCTCGGCAATGGTGTACGAGCTCTTGCCGAGGAGGTCGCCCAGGTCACCGCGCGATGAGGAGCGGGACGCGGCCTGCTCCTTCTTCTTGCGCGCGTCGGCCGCCTTCTTGGCCTTTGCTTCGTCCGCCGCGTCCTTCTTGCTCTGCGCGGTCTCAGCGGCAGCCTTGCGGGCCAACTCCTGAGCGAACTTCAGCGCTGCCGTGTCCGCTTGGGTGGACTGGTCGTCCGCCTGCTGCGTCAGGGAAGCCGTCTGCACCTGGGCCTGTGCGCCTGCGGGGATGTCGGCGATCGTCGCGTCGGCAGCGGTGGCCTCGGTGTTGCCGACCGAGGCGGGCTCGTTGCCTGCAGCGACGCCGACCACGGCGCCGACGGTGGTGACCGCGGTGGCGGATGCCACGGCGAATCCCCGGACCGAGATCCGGCTCACACGTTTTCCTTCCAGCACCGCCCGCATAGGTGACCTCGCGGGCGCAATCGTGCCCCTGACGCTGGTCTCCCCTTGTTCCGGGCCCTGTTGAGCGGGCGGGTCCGGCTGGTCACGGGAGGCACTGGCCCGGTACGTCCCCCTCGGGGTCCGCGTGGTGCTCGGGCGGCATACGGCGCATCGCTATGAAGTTCGTTGGTTCTACGCACCGCTGGGGGTGCTTGATGCCGTATGCGGGGCCTGACAGGACCCAGACTCTGCCCGACCGGGAGCCGGGAGGCAATTCCCCACTGGGTGTGAAAGCTCACACCTCGTTTACGGCAAATGATTTTCGGATATCCAGGCGCAGCACAACGCCGCCCGGCTAAGCTCCTTCGCTCTTGCCGGGCGGCGCGGTGTTCACAAGCGGTCAGATCCTGCCGTCCTCCAGCATTTCGGTCACCAGCGCCGCGATCGGCGAACGCTCCGAGCGGTTCAGCGTGACGTGGGCGAACAGCGGATGCCCCTTCAGCTTCTCGACGACCGCGACCACGCCGTCGTACCGCCCGACCCGGAGGTTGTCGCGCTGGGCGACATCATGGGTCAGCACCACCCGGGAGTTGGAGCCGATACGGGACAGAACCGTCAAAAGGACATTCCGCTCCAGCGACTGGGCCTCGTCCACGATGACGAATGCATCATGCAGCGACCGCCCGCGGATATGGGTCAGCGGCAGCACCTCCAACATGCCGCGCCCCACCACCTCTTCGATGACGTCCTTGGTCGTCACCGCGGACAGTGTGTCGAAGACCGCCTGGGCCCAGGGGCTCATCTTCTCCGCCTCGCTGCCCGGCAGATAGCCCAGCTCCTGCCCGCCGACGGCGTAGAGCGGGCGGAACACCATCACCTTGCGGTGCTGCCGGCGCTCCAATACGGCCTCCAGGCCCGCGCACAGCGCCAGCGCCGACTTGCCGGTGCCGGCCCGGCCGCCCATCGAGACGATGCCGACGTCCGGGTCGAGCAGCAGATCCAGCGCGATCCGCTGCTCGGCGCTGCGGCCGTGGATCCCGAACGCCTCCCGGTCGCCCCGCACCAGCCGGACCGCGCCCTCCGGAGTGACCCGGCCGAGCGCCTTGCCGCGCTCGGACTGCAGCACAAGTCCGGTATGTACCGGAAGTTCGGAGACTTCCGGTACAGGGACGGTTTCGGCGGCGAACAGATCGTCGATCTGCTCGGCGGAGACGGTCAGCTCGGCCATCCCCGTCCAGCCGGAGTCGGTGATCGCCAGCTCGGCGCGGTACTCCTCGGCCAGCAGACCGACCGAGGACGCCTTGATGCGCAGCGGCAGGTCCTTGGAGACGACCGTGACGTCGTACCCCTCGGCCTGCAGATTGCGCGCCACCGCGAGGATCCGCGAGTCGTTGTCACCGAGCCGGAAGCCCGCGGGCAGGATGCCGGGGTCGGAGTGGTTCAGCTCGACCCGGAGTGACCCGCCGAGATCCCCGATGGGGATGGGCGAGTCCAGTCGCCCGAACTGCACCCGGTACTCGTCCAGCCGGCGCAGCGCCTGCCGCGCGAAGTAGCCGAGCTCGGGGTGGTGCCGCTTGGCCTCCAGTTCCGTGACCACCACGACCGGCAGCACGACTTCGTGCTCGTCGAAGCGGGCCATGGCTCCTGGATCCGCCAGCAGCACACTGGTGTCGAGGACATAAGTGCGCCGGTCGTGCTCACGGCGCTGCTTGATGTTCACCACGGGTGGACGAACCCCCTCGGATGAGGTTGGGGTGCGACGGCGTCGCGGGGCGGTGTTCTCCCGGGGCCACCGCTTTCCCAGCTACCGCTGGGCGGCGTCCCCGGGACCCCCGGCCATCTAGTGACCGGACCGGGCTCGGACCACATTGCGCGGGCCGAGCGCCGGCCCTCCGCGTCGACCGTGCGGTGCGCACGGACCTCCGTGATGTGCAAAGGGCCTCCCGGGCGGACGGCCCCATGCCGTCCGCTGAGATGCGGCGCCCGATGGCTTGTTCCGGACGCCGACCTGGAAGGGATATTCCCTCGAACCCCCGTTGCCATGCCACGGCATATGACACACGGCCGATGAACCTTGGGTTACAGGTGCTCGCCCGGCGGCGGCCGCCCAAAGGTGTTGCCCGAGAGGAGGGTGTGTCAGAAGAGGCCCCGCCGACGGCTGATGGAGGGCCGGCGGGACCGGGTGACGCCTCGTGACACAGGAGGCGTCAGGAACGAAGCGGACGTACGGCGACATACAAGGGCATAACTCCGATGGCGGAACGAAGCGGCGTGCCTAGAAGCCGTAGCGCCGGTGCCGGGCGGCGTAGTCGCGCAGCGCGCGCAGGAAGTCGACCTTCCGGAACGCCGGCCAGAAAACTTCGCAGAAGTAGTACTCCGAATGGGCGCTCTGCCACAGCATGAAGCCCGACAGCCGCTGCTCACCGCTCGTACGGATCACCAGGTCCGGGTCGGGCTGGCCGCGGGTGTAGAGGTGCTCGGAGATCAGGTCGATGTCGACGATCTCGGCGAGCTCCTCGAAGGAGGTGCCGCGCTCGGCGTGGTCCAGCAGCAGTGAACGCACCGCGTCGGCGATCTCCTGCCGGCCGCCGTAACCGACCGCGACGTTCACCAGGACGCCGCGGTTGTCGAGGGTGGCCTGCTCGGACTCCTTGAGCACCTGCTGGGTGGCCTCGGGGAGCAGATCGCGGTTGCCGACGTGGTGCACCCGCCAGCGGCCGTCGGCGGCCAGATCGCGGACGGTGTTCTCGATGATGCCCAGCAGTGGCTTCAGCTCCTCCGCGGGCCGGTCGAGGTTGTCCGTCGACAGCAGCCAGAGCGTGACCACCTCGACATCGGTCTCCTCGCACCAGCCGAGCAGCTCGCTGATCTTGGCCGCGCCGGCCTGGTGGCCCTGCTCGGTCGTCCGCCCGTCGGCCCGCGCCCAGCGCCGGTTGCCGTCCAGGATGACGCCGATGTGCTTGGGCACCTGGGTGTGATCCAGGCGACCCTCCACCCTGCGCGCGTACAGCCGGTAGACCAGATTGCGCAGTGCAGGCGGATAAGGGATGCGCATCCCGGAAGATCGCAGCATGTGTGGTCCAGCCCCTCCGTGCCAATGGCGGTCGCCCCGTCGCCTCAAGTGGACAACTTTACTTCTCGGCCGTGCCGACGGCCCAATCAGGTAGGTCACAAGGACGTGATAGGGAGATCAGCATGACTGGCACCGACTACCGCGCGGCGGATTCCCGCTACGACTCGATGAAGTACCGACGAACGGGTCACAGCGGACTCAAACTCCCCGCTATCTCCCTTGGACTCTGGCACAACTTCGGGGACGACCGCACCCTGAGCTCCCAGCGGGACATCCTGCGCCGCGCCTTCGACCTGGGCGTGACCCACTTCGACCTGGCCAACAACTACGGCCCGCCACCCGGGTCAGCCGAGCTGAACTTCGGGAAGATCTTCGCTCAGGACTTCCGCGGCTACCGCGACGAGATGATTCTGTCGACGAAGGCCGGATATCTGATGCACCCCGGCCCCTACGGAGAATGGGGTTCACGGAAATATCTCCTCTCGTCATTGGATGCGTCACTGAAGCGGATGGGTGTCGATTACGTCGATATCTTCTACTCGCACCGCTTCGATCCGGACACCCCGCTCGAGGAGACGATGGGCGCACTGGCCTCCGCCGTCCAGCAGGGCAAGGCGCTGTATGCCGGGGTTTCCTCCTACAACGCCGAGCAGACGCGTCAGGCGGCCGGAATCCTGCGCGGTATGGGCGTACCCGCGCTGATCCACCAGCCCTCGTACTCGATGATCAACCGCTGGACCGAGGACGATCTGCTGCTGGACACCCTCGAAGCCGAGGGCATGGGCTGTATCTCTTTTGCACCGCTTGCGCAGGGCATGCTCACGGACAAGTACCTGCACGGCATTCCCGAGGGCTCGCGCGCCGCGCAGGGCAAGTCCCTGGACCCGGGCCTGCTGTCCGACGAGGTCGTACGCCGCCTGCGCGGCCTCCATGACATCGCCGCCCGCCGCGGCCAGTCGCTGGCCCAGCTCGCCCTGGGCTGGGTGCTCCGCGACAAGCGGATGACCTCCGCCCTGATCGGCGCCAGCAGCGTCGCCCAGCTGGAGGCCAATATCGCCGCCCTGGACGCCCCCGAGATCACGGACGCCGAACTCGCGGAGATCGACGCGTTCGCGAAGACGACGGACGGCGTGAACATCTGGGCGCGGCGCTAGCGGCATTCCCCAGGGGGCCGGGGGGGGCGTCTCTCCGCGGCCGCTGCGTCGCCGGTGCGCGCCCCGCCGGTGCACTCAACAAAAAGCGGGCCGGTCCGTGGGGGGGGATACGGACCGGCCCGAGGGGGGGTTTCCACCATAACCCCGTGGGAGGGGTGCTTCGTGCAGCGGCGCGCGCGGCGGCGTGGCTCGGGCTCAGGCGGGGGCCGCGGCGGCGCCGAGGAGCAGTCCGCAGAAGGCTCCGAGGATCATGAAAGGCCCGAGCGGCATGGCCATCTTCCGCGCGCCGCGCCGGACGAGCACCAGCCCCGCACCGTAGAGCGCACCGATCAGCACCCCCGCCGCGCCCCCGGTGACAAGGGTGCGCCAGCCGTACCACCCAAGGGCGACCCCGAGCCCGACCGCCAGCTTGACGTCGCCCAGCCCGATCCCCTGGGGGTTGACGGCATAGAGCAGGAGGTAGCACGCGCCGAGGACCAGGCCGCCCAGCAGTGCCCGCCGCCACGCCCCGGTCTCCCCCGTGAGCCAGCCGCCGAGCCCCAGCAGCGCCGCCCCCGCCACGGCGAGCGGCAGCGTCAGCTGGTCCGGGAGGCGCCGGACCCGCCAGTCGACGGCCGCCAGCAGCACCGCGACCGGCGCCATCACCAGCCAGGCGACGAGTTCCGGCCGTGGCCCGGTGGCCGCGGCCAGGGCGGCACAGACCAGCGCGGTGGCCGCCGCCGTCGGCAGCACACCGGGCCCGTACGCCCCGCAGTCCGGGCAGTGCCCCCGCCCCAGCCAGCCCCGGGCCACCCCCGTGATCGCATGCCCCCCGGGACAGACCGCGCGCCACTCCTCCTCGGGCTCGACGGACATCCGGTGGGCGGGCCGCGGTATGAGCACCCCGGCCGCGGCCCCGTAGACGGCGGCGAGAACCATCAGCATCACTGACACACGTCGACCCTAGGGGGTGTCCGGGTGGGTCCCGGCCACCGGACGGATCGGGTTGGGGGCGGGGGCGCGGGAGCTGATAGAACGCTGTGCATGGCGCGTTGGGAGAACGGCACGGGGGTCCTGCACGGGGTGGAGGCCGGCATTCCGGTGGAGATCGCGGCGTCTTATCGCGCCCGCACCCGCGGTCTGCTGGGCCGCGACGGCATCGAGGGGGCGCTGCTGCTGACCCCGGCGAGCAGTGTGCACACCGTCCGGATGCGGTTTGCGATCGATGTCGCCTATCTGAGCCGGGACTTCACCGTGCTGGCCGTACGCACCATGCGCCCGGGTCGGCTGGGTCTTCCCCGCCCGCGCGCCCGGCACGTCCTGGAGGCGGAGGCCGGTGCGATGGCGCGCTGGGGCCTGCGTCCCGGCCTCCGCCTCGCGGTCGAACCGACCCGCTGACGACGGATCGGTCCAGCCACCACCGACAGGGCCTTGCCCTTGGCGCCCGGCGGCACCGGCCCCGGCCCCCGGCCTCGACCCCGGTCCCGGTCACGAGGCGCGCGGGAAGCTGACCTCGACCCGGCGGTTCTTCCGGCGGCCCGCCTCGGTGCTGTTGTCGGCGATCGGGTACTGCTCGCCGTAGCCGCGGATCTGGAAGCTGACGGACGAGCCGAGGTCCTTGGCCAGCTCCTGCTGGACGGCGTTGGCCCGCTGCTTGGACAGGACCAGGCCATGGCCCGCCGAGCCGAGATTGTCGGTGAAACCGAAGACCCGGAGGTGGGTGGCGTTCTGCTTCTTGATCTCCGTCGCGATGGCGCCGATCCGGGACAGCGCCTCGGGCGTCAGCTCGGCGCTGTCCTTGCCGAAGAGGACCTCGGCCTGGAGCGCGAAGGTCACGTTGTCGTTGGTGTCCTGGCGGCGCTCGGAGCCGTCGTCGCTCTCGACGATGGACTTGATGTTGAGGACCTTGGACGGCGCGAGCTTGGCGCCCTGGACCATCCGCAGATCGGGATCGTTCGGGTCGATGCGCACCGGGGGGCTGGAATCCTCGGTCAGGCCCGGCGGATCGGCGTGGGCGGCGGGGGCCGTCAGCACCGCGGTCAGCAGCAGGGCGACGGCGGCGGTGACGGCGCTACGGGGCGCTCGGCGCGCGCGGGACATGGGGGTCGCGGTCATCGGTGCCCGCTCAATCCGTGATCTGCACGCTGGCCGGCGGCATGGTCGGCAACTGGAAGTCGACCTGGGTCACCTTGGCGGGCGGCGCCGGGAACTGGGCGAAGATCGGGCGGCTGGCTCCCGGCATCAAGCCGCTGAGACCGGTCGTGCACAGGCATTCGCCGTTGGTGTCGCGCAGCACCAGATACCGCTTCTTGCCCGCCTTGTCGACGAGGGTGGCTCCGGAGATGGAGGAACGGGACCGTAGCTCGGTCTCGTTGGAGCGCCAGTCGATCGCGTTGAAGGCGCGGGTGCCGTGGTTGGACACCGTGCCGTTGACGGTGACGAATCCGCCGGAGTCGCGGATGACGGAGTGCAGCGTGACCACCACGCCGTCCGGCCCCTTCATCTCCCCGATCACCTTGTCGGAGTCGGCCGCCGGGCTGCCGGGGCCGCCGTCCTTGGGAGCGGTGCTGCGGGCCGGCGGCTTGTTGCCGTCCGACGCCTTGCCGCCGCCGTCGCCGCCACCACAGCCGGCCACGACGAGAGCCAGGCCGACAGCGCTCGCCATGGCGACCGCTCCTCTGGCGGCCTTCGTGGTGCGCCGAATGCTCATGGGATGCGATTCCTTTGATCGTCGTCTGGTCGTCTCGGAAGTCTCGGGGTGCGGGGTGCGGGTCGGGGGGTGCGGGTCGGGGTGCGGGGTGCGGGTCGGGGGGTGCGGGGGCGGGGGCGGCCGGTCAATGGGCGAGGCGTACGGCGAAGAGGTCGGGGGCGTCGGGGGGATGCTGGAGGTGGGCGGGGTCGAGCGTCCAGCGCTTTCCGTCGCAGGTGAGCCCGATGGGCGCGGGCCCGGGGCCGTCCTTGCCGCCCTTGTCTCCTGCGCCACCCTTGTCTCCTGCACCGCCCTTGTCTCCTGCACCGCCCTTGCCGTCCGGCCCGCCGGTGCCGTCCGGTGCGCCCTTGGCGGGATCGAGGGTGCAGCGGGGCTCGACAACCGACTTCGCCTCGGCCTTCGCATGGGTGCTCCGGGTCATCGGGATGACCGAATTGCCCACGGTGTCGCGGGTGATGACCGCGACAGCGAACGCGGTGGGCCAGGAGGCCGGGATGCAGCCCGATCCGGAACCGGAGAGCATGGCACCGTTCCGTTCGGCGAACCAGGCCGCGCTCTCGCAGGCCGCCGGGGACGGGGCGCCGCGCCCGTTCAGCAGGTCTTTCCAAACGGCCTCGTTGCTCTGGTAGCTCCCAC
Organism: Streptomyces sp. NPDC054765; assembly: GCF_053612065.1. Lineage (NCBI taxonomy): Bacteria > Bacillati > Actinomycetota > Actinomycetes > Kitasatosporales > Streptomycetaceae > Streptomyces > Streptomyces sp. NPDC054765. The sequence goes on from NZ_JBSHBP010000033.1 coordinate 23,718, forward strand.
TGCGGATGCCGTCGAGAAAACCCTTGGTCAGCAGGTCGCGGTACTTCTGTCCGGCGGCGAGCGCGGCCGCGTCGGCGGCGGTCTGCGCGCCGTTGCGGGTGGCCGCGGCCTGCCCGACGGCGAAGAAGGCCAGCGCGAGGAAGAGCAGGCCCGCGACCGCGACGATGTAGAGCGGAAAGGCCTGCCCGGCGTCACGCCGGCGACGCACGGTGGTGGCCGGCACGACGGTGGCGGCAGCCGCGGGGCCTAAATACCGACGACGTCGGAGATCTTGTTCGCGATGGCGTTCGCGATCTGGCTGCCGAAGTCCGTGGTCGACAGGACCAGGACGATCGCCACGACCACCGCGATGATGCCGAGGTACTCGATCGAGGTCTGTCCCCGGTCGTTCCCCAAAATACGCTTCGCCATCGTCTTCCCCTCCATGGGCGGCCGTCCCGCTCTGGTCCGGCTGGTCTGTCCCCGTGGCGCCGGCGCGGCCGACCGCGCTCACGACACGAGAAAAGTACGCCGGAACAGCGTGCCCCGGACAGGGATTCCATACCCCATCCTCATTCAGGGTCACGGACGGCAGGCGCAACGGCACATTTCGGCCACTCAGCCGCACCCCACCCACCCCCGCTCCCCCTCCGGGACCACGCCCCGTTTTCCTGCCCATGTGGACCGGCCGGCCCCTGCGCACCATAGTGCGAGCGAAATCGTCCGCCCACCCACTGTGACACAACTCGTTGCTCGTGCGAAGGAGTTGACGAGAAGCGGGCGGTGCGGCGTACGCATCCGGCCGGGCACCGGCCACTGCCTCCGGGCGCGGGCGGCGCGGCGTGCACAGAGAACCTCCCACCCGACGATGTGCATCCGCAAGGGCGGCCCGGCGTCATGACCGTCGCGGAAGGTGCCGGCGAACGAGGCGGCGGAGCGGGCGGAAGGGGCCGCCCTGGGAAGCGCCGGCCGGGGTACGCCGAGCCCGGCCCGGCGGCGCGGGGCGGCCTCGGGCGGGGCCGGGGCAGGGATGTGTGGCACGGCTCACTTCCCCGTCAGCACGCTGAAGTTGGTGCCCGAGCCCAGGAAGAACCCGGCGATGAGCAGGATCATCGTGGCCGGAACCATAAAAGTGGTGACGACCATGGTGGCCTTGGGGACCGCGCGGGCGGCGCGGCGCCGGGCGTTCTGGGCGTCGGTGCGGCGCATGTCGTTGGCGATCTGGATCAGGGTCTCGACGATCGGCGAGCCCAGTTCCTCACCCTGCTGGAGGGCGGTGACGAATTGGGCGACCTGCTCGGAGTCGTTGCGTTTGCGCAGTTCCTCGAAGGCCGCGCGGCGACTGACGCCCATGTCCATCTGCCGCAGCGTGATGCGGAGTTCATCGGCCCATGGCCCCTCGTACTTCTCCGCGACCCGGTCCAGGGCCTGGCGGAAACTCAGGCCGGCACTGACCACGACGGCCAGCACATCCAGAAAGTCCGGAAGAGTGCGTTCGATGGTGTCCCTGCGCTGCCGGATCGCGGCCCAGATGCCGACCTCGGTCCAGAAGAGGCCGAAGAGCACCATCAGGACCCCGAGCAGCGGCTGACCGCGTAGGAACATCACCAGCGCGCCGAAGAAACCGAGGGCTCCGTAGACGGCGCGCCGGGCGGCGTACCGGTCGACGGTCAGCCCGCCGGGATTGCCGGCCAGATCGATCCGGCGGCGGACCCGGGCGGTGCGTTTGTCGCCCATCAGCCGCAGCACCAGCGGCGCATAGCGCATCCCGGTGCGGTCCACCGCCGAGCCGACCACCGTGGTGCGCGTCGCGCCGACCTCCAGGGACAGCGCCAGATCGGCCGGCAGCCGGGCCTCGCGGCGGTAGAGCGCGATACCGCAGCAGATGCCGGCGACCGAGAGGGCGAAGGCCGCGGCCAGCAGAATTGCGATTCCCATTCCTGTTCCCCTGGGGATACCGATGCCGTTGCCGGTATCTAGACGTCGATCTTGGACAGCCGGCGGATGAAGAAGAACCCGAGCCCGTAGAGGGCAAAGGCCACCACGACCGCGAGCTGGCCGAGGAAGGAGGAGGTCATCCGGTCGATGGCGCCCGGCGCGATCCGGTTCATCAGCAGCAGGGTGCCGATACCGAGCAGCGGGACGACATAAGCGGTGATCACGACCTGGGAGAGCTGGGTGCGGACCTCCCGGCGGGTCTCCTTGCGCTCCTCCAGGGTCGTGGTGAGGTTGCGCAGCGCGCCGACGACGGTGCCGCCGGCGCGGTTGGAGAGCACCAGAGTGGTGACGAGGACGACGAGTTCGCGGGACGGGAGGCGTTCGGCCAGCTCGCCGAGCGCCTCGTCGACGGAGTGGCCGACGGCGAGCTTGTCGGAGACCTTGGCCAGCTCCTCACCGGCCGGGGCCTCCAGCTCCTCGGCCGCCATGCCCAGCGCCGTACGCAGCGCCAGCCCGGCCTGGGTGGCGTTGGCGAGGATCCGGGACAGCTCGGGCAACTGGTTGATGAACCGCTCGATGCGCTTCTGCCGCTGCCAGTTGAGGAAGGCGAACGCGGCCCAGACGGCGACCAGCGCGGCGATCGGGCCGAAGAACGGGGCGAGGGTGGCCTGCGCGACCAGCCACAGCGCGAGCACCGCACCGAGCATGGCGACGAAGAATTCGCCGGGGGTGACGTCCAGGCCGGTGGCGGCCAGCCGCAGTTCGAGGCGGCGGCCGAAGCGGGTGGCGCGCAAGGCGCGGTCGACGGACGGGAAGCGGCGCCGCCGTCCGTCGGCCGGCCGCCGGCGCTCGTCGTCGAGCCGGTCGACGATGGCCTGCCGCTGGGCGCGCCCGGCCGCGTACGTCCGTACGCCGGCGATCGCGAGCACCCCGCACAGCAGCGTGGCGCCGATGGCGAGCAGGGCGAGGTCGTTCCCGCCGGTCATGAGAGGGCCTTCCGGGTGGCGAGTTGAGCGTCATCGGTGGCGACGCCGAAGGCGGGCGGGGTGGGCTCGCTCGCCATGAAGAGGCGTTCGGCGACCCGGCGCGGCAGCGGGAAGTAGCGGAAGTGCCCGTGCACGATGCGGTCGGCGCCCATCGGTTCGGCGTCGAAGCGGCAGACGGTCGCGATCCGGTAGTCCTCGTGGCCGCGCGAGTCGAGGAGGGCGATCTCGCTGATCCGGCGGGATCCGTCGGCGTGCCGGGTCAGCTGGACGATGCAGTCGACGGCGCTGTTGATCTGGTCCCGCAGCGCCTCGAAGGGGATCTTGACGTCCGACATGGAAGCCAGGGTCTGCAACCGCATCAGGGCGTCCTCGGCACTGTTGGCGTGCACGGTGGCGAGCGAGCCGTCGTGGCCCGTCGACATCGCCTGGAGCATGTCCAGGGTCTCGCCGCCGCGCACCTCGCCGACGATGATGCGGTCGGGGCGCATCCGCAGGGAGTTGCGCACCAGGTCGCGGATGGTGATCCGGCCCTTGCCCTCCACGTTGGGCGGGCGGGACTCCAGCCGGATGACATGGCTCTGCTGGAGCTGGAGTTCGGCGGCGTCCTCGACGGTGATGATCCGCTCGCCGTCCGGGATCAGCCCGGACAGCGCGTTGAGGAGCGTGGTCTTGCCCGCGCCGGTGGCACCGGCGACCACCACATTGAACTTGGCCCGCACCAGCCCCGCCAGCAGCATCAGCATCTGCTCGTCGAGCGTGCCCCTGCCGATGAGTTCGGCGAGGGTGTAGGCGCGCGGGAAGCGGCGGATGGTGAGGGTGGCGCCGTTGAGAGCGAGCGGCGGGATGATGACGTTGACGCGTTCGCCGGACGGCAGCCGGGCGTCGACCATCGGATTGGACTCGTCGACCCGGCGGTTGACGGTGGACACGATCCGCTCGATGGTCTGCATCAGCTGCTCGTGCGAGGCGAAGCGGACGGGCAGCAGCTCGACCCGGCCGGCCCGCTCGACGTACACCTGGTCCGGGCCGTTGACCATGATCTCGGTGATGGAGGCGTCTTCGAGCAGCGGCTCCAGCACGCCGAGGCCCAGCGCCTCGTCCACCACCCGGCGGATGAGCTGGGCGCGTTCGGCGGTGGAGAGCACCGGGCCCTCACGGCTGATGATGTGGCCCAGTACGCGTTCCAGCCGCCCGCGGCGTTCGGCCGCGGCCAGCGAGGACATCTCGGCGAGGTCGATCTCTTCGAGCAGTTTGGCGCGGTAGACGGCGACCATATGGCTGTCCTGGCGCGCCTCACCGGCCGGTTCGGGTGCGACGATCCGGGCTTTCAGGCTCATCGCGGGGGTGCTCCTTCGTACGTGGCCGCCGCCCGGAGGCCCAGGGCGCCCGGTTTCTGCGGGAGGGGCATGGTGGCGCTGCGGCTGGCGTAGCCGAAGTTGCCGACGCCGGGGACGATCGAGGGGATGCGGACCCGCACGGTCGCGCTGACCTCGTCGGCGCCGGGAGCCACGGAGATCTGCGGCTCGCCCCAGCCGCCCATCGCGGCCCGGCCCGCGGACACCGGGTCGGTCTCCTGGTCGGCCTGGTCCATGGAGGCGGTACGGGCCGCGGCGCGCGCTCCCGTACCGGCCTGCTGGACGGCGAACGCGGCGATGCCGAGCTGGACCACGGCCAGCCCGATGACCAGCAGGATCGGCAGAAAACCGAGGAATTCGATGGAGGCCTGGCCCCGGTCGCGGCCGTGGCCGCGGAGCCGGGCGGGCACACACAGCCGGGCGGGGAGGCGGAGCCGGGCAGGGACACGCCGCCCGGCAGCGAGGCGGAGCCGGGCAGGGACACGCCGCCCGGCAGCGAGGCGGAGCCGGGCAGGGACACGCTGCCTGGCAGCGAGGCGGACGGCGGTCATCCGGTCGCCTCCTTCGCGGCGCCGGCCGAGCTCTCGGCGGCCCACGGGAAGCTGCCCGCGCCGGGGAAGAGCAGCGGAATCGTGAGATGGACGGTCGCCTTCCACAGGCCCGCCTCGGGGCGGCAGAAGATCTTGGCGCCGCCTCGCCAGGAACTCGGCAGCTGGTCCTCGGCGGTGGTGCGGCAGGCTCCGTCGCCGCCGCCCTCCGTCGCGGTGCCGGCCCGCGCGCCGCGGTCGGCGGCGTGGGCGGCGAGCGAGTAGCCGTAGCCGACCAGCACCAGCTGCCAGAGCAGGGCGAGGACCAGCAGGATCAGCGGGAGCAGCCCCATGAACTCCACGGCGACCTGCCCCCGGTCGTTGCCGCCCCACGGGCGCCGCACCGCTCAGCCCTCCTCGTACGGACCGGCCGGATCGAACGGGCCCGAGCCGCCGGCCGCCGCCGCGGAGCCACGCCGCCCGCCGAAGCGGATACCCGACCCCGACCCGGCCCCGGAAGCCGCCCCCGATGCCGGACCCTGCCCCGCCCCCGAACCGGGAGCCGCCCCCGGCGTTATGGCCTTGCGCTTGCGCCCCGTCAGGGTCGGGCGCGCCCGGTGGCTGCCCCGGCCCTGCCGCGCGGCCGGTGACTCGACCAGGCCCAGCTCGCCGGCCAGCGCCCACAGCGCCTGCCGGACCGTCGACCGGCCGTCGAGATCCTGCATCCGGCCCGCGTCGACACAGGGCTGGAGCTCCTTGAAGGCGGCCGGTACATGGGTCCTGGCGACCTGGGTGCCGGTGGCCTTGGCGACCAGCGGCGGCTGGATCTCGGTATTGCGGGTGAGCCGGTTGACCACCGTCGTGGTGTCCTCCGCCGAACGGATCTGCAGCCGGTCCCACAGCCGCACCTGCCGCTTGGCGGCCCGTACGGCCACCACGTCCGGGGTGGTCACCAGCAGTGCCACATCGGCGAGTTCGACGGCCGCGGCATTGGCGGACTGCATCTGGGAGCCGCAGTCGACGAGGACGACCTCGTAGCGGGAGCGCAGCGCGCCGATGATCTGGCGGGCCGCCCGGTCGTCGACCTCCTCGCCGCGTTCCCCCTCCTCGGGCGCCAGCAGCAGTCCGAGGCCCGTGTGGTGGTCGTGCACCGCGTCCTGGAGCACCCGTACGGAGATATCCGTAATGCCCGCCAGGTCGACGACCGAGCGGCGGAACTGGACGTCCAGATAGGAGGCCACATCGCCGGACTGCAGATCCAGGTCCAGCAGCGCGACGCTGCGGCCCGCGGCCCGTGCGGCCAGCGCCAGTTGCACGGCGGTGACGGTGGTGCCTACCCCGCCCTTGGCGCCGGTCACGGTCACCAGGGTGCCGGTCGGCCCGGGGGCCGCCTCCGGGCTGCCCCCCAGGTGGACCCGTACGCCCGCCGACCACTGGGCGGCGGACTGCACCCGGGCCGCCAACTCGTCGTAGCCGAGCGGGAATCCCGCGATGCCGCGGGCACCGGCGTCCATCGCCGCGGAGAACAGTGCGGGCCCGGCATCCGTGGTGATCAGTACGACGCCGACGGCGGGGAAGCGCAGTGCCACCTCGCGGATCAGTTCCAGTGCCGGCGTCGGGCCGATCCGCTCATGGACGAGCACGACCTCCGGGAGCGCCTCGACGGCGGACGGCGGGCCGGCCGCGGACGGGGCACCGGCGGCCGAGGCACCGGCCCCCTGGGCGGCGGCGCCGGCCAGCGCGTTGAGCAGCGCGGCGGAGTCGGCGACGGTGGGCGCGGGCTCGGCGTCCGGCAGCTGGTTGAGCAGCGAGGACACCGCTCGTGCGGCGTCCGGGTCGCCGATTGCCGGGAGGATACGGATGGTCACCAAAGCCTCCGGGTCACTTGTCGCCGTCGAGGGTGTAGGTGCGCTGGCCGGGCGGGATGGTGGCCTCGCTGCCGGGGGCGAGCAGGGCGAGCCGTACGTGGGTGGCGAAGGACTCGGCGTACGCGACCCGTTGGGCGTCCTGGGTGTTCAGCGCGAAGGTGATCGGGACGGCCTCGCCGCCCGGCCGGCCGCTGGTGGTGCTGGTGGTGTCGCCGGGGTCCTTGGCCTGCAGGGGCGTCAGCTTGCCGACGTCGATGACCTGGGCGCCGGAGACGATGACCTTGGAGACCGGCTTGTCCTCGGGGCGCTTGCCCTCGAAGGTGGCGTAGATGTTCACCCGGGCACCGGGGTTGATCTTGCCGGCCACTCCGGTGGCCGCGTCGATCATGATGGCGATCTCCTGCTGTCCGGCCTTCAGCGCGGGCCGCTCGACGATCATGTCGTCCTGCAGCAGCGACCCCTTCTTCAGCGGGGTGACCGCGATGCGTCCGCTGACCTTGTCCAGATCGGTCACGGCCGTGGGAGGCAGCCACCGCTGCGGCATCTTCACCTTCTCGAACTGCCCAGGATCCAGCGCTTTATAGGCCGCGACGTCCGTCTTCAGCCGGTACGCCGTCGTTTCCGGGCCGACCTCGGACTCGACGTTCTTGATCACCGACAGTACGCCGACGAACGCGCCGACCGCACAGAGAACCGACAGGAGCAGCAGGATCACTCCGCGGCGCTGGCGTGAGTTCATGGGGGAGGGACCTCGATCGGGACGGGGAGAAGGGACGGGCGGGCGGACGGACGGACAGGTGGCGGGCGATCGGTCGCCGGACGGGGAACGGAGGGCGGCCGGTGGCTGACGGGTCGGCGGGTGGCTGACGGGGTCGGCCGGTGGCGCGGGCACGGGCGGCCCGGTCGGGCTCAGCGCACGCGGGCCACCGTCCGCGGGGTGCCGGGGACGTCCGGACCGCCGGGCAGGTCCGGCCGGCCGGGGAGATCGGGATGGCCGGCGAAGTCGGGGTGTCCGGCGAAGTCGGGGTGTCCGGGCAGATCCCAGTGGCCGGGGGCCCGGGGGCCGTCGGACGCGTAGGGGTTCCCCGGCACCGGACGTCCGGACCCGTACGGGTTCCCCGGGGCAGGGCGCCCGTCGCCGTACGGGTTCCCCGGCGCGGGACCCCCGTCGCCGTAGGGGTTCCTCGGCGCGGGACGCTCAGCCCCGTAGGGGTTTCCCGGTGCTCCCGGGCTGCCCGCCGCGAGATCCGGCCCGCGGACGTCCAACTGCCCCGGTTCGCCGGGAACACCGGGCACACCCGGCGCACCTGACACACCGGGTCCACCATCCCGCACACCCCTCGCATCCGTCGCATCCGTCGCATCCGTCGCATCCGTCGCATCCGTCGCATCCGGCATGCCCGTCGCGTCCGGCACACCGAGCACACCGGCCACACCAGGCGGCGCCACCGTCGAGAGGCCGCGCTCGCCCCAGGGCGCGGAAGGCGGTTCGGCCCGCGACGCCGGGGGTGAAGCCGAGGGAGAAGCGGGCGCCCCCGGGCCTATGGCCGCCGGCCCCCGCCCCGAGCCGCCACCCCCCGCCGCGCGTTCCCTGCTCAGCGGCGCCGCGCAGAACGCGCAGTGGTCGCCGAGGAGTTCCAGCCCGCACCAGCCGCACTCCTCGCGTCGTACGGAGGCCACCAACTGGTGAAGGACGGACAAGTCCGGTATGGCGGCGGCGAATTCGATCAGCTTCTGGGTCCCCCACCACCGGGCGGATTCGGCGGGCAGCCGGGCCTCGTACACTCCCTGCACCTGCCAGGCCGGGGCGAGCGCCCCGGTCACCCACTCGGAGGTGAGCTGGCCGCGGGCGACCGCGAGCTGGGTGGGGAAACCGGGCGCCGGCAACCCGGCCTCGGTACTGTGCCGGTCCAGATGCAGCAGCTGTGGCTCGGGATGGGCCAGCACCGCGAAATGCGCCCCGGGCAGCCAGGACTTCACATGGGACCGCAGGTCGACCTCGATCCGGTCCAGGCCGCTGACGCTGCCCAGCAGGGCGCCCGCGTGCACGTAATGGGTCAGCAGCCGGGCCGCACCGGCCAGCACACCGGGGCTGAAGTCGCCCAGCGACAACTGCCGCAGCTGACGGGCCAGCAGAGCCACGCCCAGCGGCGGCAGGGACAGCGGCACGATGGCCAGCCGGTCGCTCTCCAGGACGGAGCGCAGGGTGTGCAGCCGGCGGATGTGTTCCGGCGGGCAGGCCGAGGAGTACAGCACGATGAGGTGGCCGTGGTGCTCCAGCACCGCGCTGGTCTCCGTCAGGGCGTCGTCCAGGGGCGCCAGATGCGGGGCCTGGAGCACGACAGCGGCGGGGGTCTGCCGGTCGGTCGCGGGCAGCACGAGGTCAGGGCTGGTGACTGCAATCGCGGTCGGCACGTCGCTCCCCCACTCCCTCCGGCCGCCGGGGGCCCCGGGACCGCGGATCGGCACAGCTCTGCGCCATCGGCGCCATACGCTCAGCACTTTATCCACAGAGATACGCCCCGGAGAACACGTTCTGGGCTACTCGTCATGACCATCACCCCGTAGGGAAATGGCGCATACCTCCCGAGCGGCCATGAGGGGAACACCCACTTCAGCCAAGACTCTTGACAGGGCCAATGGTCTGGACCACGTTGTACGGCACGCGCAGGGGCCCCTGAAACACGCGTCCGCACCACTCCCCCTCACCTTCCCCCCACACGGAGGCAGTCGTGGTTCGCGCACGATCAGGCACGTCGAAGAAGTCGCAGACGCCGCAGACGCCGCAGACGCCGCAGAACAGGAAGCACAGGAAGAACCGGCTGCGGACAAGGCTTCTGGCCCCGCTGGCCCCGCTGGCCGCCACGGCACTGGCCTGGAGCGGCATCCTCGCGCCGGGCACCGCCCACGCGTCCGGGGAACACCCCCAGCCGTCCCCCGCCGCGCACACTGCCGCCGTTCCCCGGCACGCCGTCACCGGCTACTGGCAGAACTTCGACAACGGCGCCACGGTGCAGAAACTGAAGGACGTCGACGACGCCTACGACATCATCGCGGTCTCGTTCGCCGAGGCGACCGGAACGCCGGGCGCCGTCACCTTCCGTCTCGACCCGGCCGTCGGCTACGGCTCCGCCGACGAATTCAAGGCAGATATCAAGGCGAAGCAGGCGGCCGGCAAGTCGGTGATCCTCTCCGTCGGCGGCGAGAGGGGCGCGGTGTCCGTCAACGACGACGCCTCCGCCAAGAACTTCGCCGATTCCCTCAACGGCCTGATGGACGAATACGGCTTCAACGGCGTCGACATCGACCTGGAAAACGGCCTCAACTCCACGTATATGACGCAGGCGCTCAAGGCCGTGCACGACCGGCACGGCGACGTCGTGGTGACCATGGCCCCGCAGACCATCGACATGCAGTCGCCGCAGAACGAGTACTTCAAGACGGCGCTCGGCATCAAGGACTTCCTGACCGCCGTCAATATGCAGTACTACAACAGCGGTTCGATGAACGGCTGCGACGGCAAGGTCTACTCCCAGGGGTCGGTCGACTTCCTGACCGCGCTCGCCTGTATCCAACTGGAGGGCGGGCTCGACCCGTCCCAGGTCGGCATCGGCGTACCGGCCTCCACCAGTGCAGCCGGCAGCGGATATGTCGCCCCGTCCGTCGTCAACGCCGCCCTGGACTGCCTTAGCCAGGGCACCCATTGCGGCTCCTTCAAGCCGTCCAGGACCTACCCGGGCCTGCGCGGCGCGATGACCTGGTCCGCCAACTGGGACGCCGCGGGCGGCAATGCCTTCGCCCGCCAGGTGGGCGCCCACGTCCACGGCCTCCCGTAACGGACCCGGACCACGGTCCCCCGGCGGACACCGCGTCACTCCCGCGCCGGCCCCTCCGGCGCCCCGGCACCGCCCCCCACACGCACCACCGGGCCCCACACCACCGGGCTCCCACACCAGCAGGCCGACACAGCGCCGGGTCCCGCGCACCGCGTGCACGGGACCCGGCGTTCCGTTCAGCGCCCTCTCACCTACGGGTGGCGCCGGTCACCTACGGGTGGCCGTCGGTCACCTACGGGTGGCCGCCGGCTTCGGCAGCGCGCACCCGGCCGCGCTCAGGTCCAGCTTGTTGCCGGCACCGAAGCACTTCGGTATCCCGTACGTCTCCTCTGCGTAGTTGGTGCCCTGGTGCACCGTGACATTGCCGTTCTCGTCGACCTCACACGGGTTGTTGACGGTGCACTTCTCGCCGTCCTCATTGCCCGTGTTGTTGATGGCGGCGACCTTGCCGGTGGTGGTGTCGACCACCGGCGATCCGGAGGTGCCACCGATCGTCTGGCACTGCGGGGTGTAGCGGACCGAGTCCTTCCAGGTCCAGTCGCCCTCCTTGAGGGTGGGCACGAACCCGTCGATGTTGCAGGAGTAGATCTTCTTCCAGTAGCCGGAGACGACACTGATCGCCGTACCCTTGACCGGGTGGTCGGTGGCCAGCTCCAGCGGCTTGATGCCGTACTTCTGCTCGATCTGGGCGTAGGTCGACCCGGTCTGGTAGATCGACACATCGGTGTCGGTCATCGTGGCGTACGCGATCTTGGTGGCCCGGATCGTGCCCGCCCGGCCGGCCGACTTGTTGAGCAGGGTGAAGCTCCGGCTGGACGGCTGGTCGACGACGACCTCGCCCGCGCCGGGCATACCGCTTTCCAGACAGTGGCCGTTGGACATCACCAGGGCCGGGTCGTTCGGCTGCGAGGTGGGCATCCGGACGACCGAGCCGGAGCAGTTGCTCAGCGCGACGGTGCCGGCGAAGTCCACCGCCTTGGCCTTGTGCTGCTTGGCCTGCTGCGCTCCGGTCTTGTGCTGCCTGGGCTGCTGCGCTCCGCGCTGCGGCGCCGCATGGGCCGTTCCGACGGTGCCCACCAGGGCTGCGGCTCCCAGCACGGCCGTGGCCAGGGTGCCGACGAGAGGTCGATTCATGTGGGGTCCTCTCAGCTTCTGTCACCGAAGGCCCATCAGGTGCCTTCGGTTTTGTCGTGCGCATTGTTGGCGCCACAGCCGCATGAGGCAATCAATTTCCGTGAACCGATGGGAAGTTGCCGGGTTCCCTCCCCGCGAGGACGGCCCCCGCCGGCCCGCGGCCACCGCACATCTGGCCTCCCGACGCCTCGTTCCCGCCATGCCGGCGCGCCAGAACTGACGCCGTCGCTTCGGCTCACACCCCACAGGAGACCGAAGGTCTTCGCGCTTACGTCCGAGATGCGCCCGTCACCCGTGCTGGGCGACGGCTTTCCCCCACGCGACACGGTCACCCCGAAGGAGCCCTCCCGTAACCGCGAGGTGGTGCTCCGGCTGCCGGCGCGGCCCGCCGAGCCCAGGCCGGATCGGCCTCGAACTCCTTGGAGGCGAAGCCCAGCATCGTCTGGGCGACGGCGAGGCAGGCGAGCTTGGAGTCCGTCAATCGCGGCGGGCGGCCCAGCCATCTGGTAGCTCCCACGGTCCCGTCACGGCCCAGGTATGATCGCCCACCGCGCGACTCCGGTTACGTCCGCCACCGTCGGCCGCACGCCGGCTGTGCGGCACAGCAGCTCCAGGTCGTACTCGAAGGCGGCGTCCAACGGGTCGTCAGCGCCCATCGCGTCCAGCGCCGCCTGGACCTCGGGCGTGGTCGGTTCCGCGCTGCCGTTGTCGGAGTGGTCGGCCACCACCTCCCCGTCGCGCAACACCACGAAGCTCGCGTCCGCGTTGATGCTCATGTAGCAGGACACGGCGAACGTGCCCTGGGACAGCTGCGGACTGTTGACCCCTGTCCACCCGTTGTCCTCCACGAGCAGCGTGTGCGGGCCGAGCGCGAACGCGGCCACGACGAGGTCGTCGATGTCGACCCCTTCGATCTCGCCCTGCGTCCGCAGGTCATCCCAGGTGCCGGTCGTGATGCGGTCGGGCTCGGCGCCCAGTCGGCGTAGCGCTTCGTCGGGTGTCGTGTGGTGGATGACGGTGGCGCAGTACGCCTGGCCGCCTGTCAGCTCGTCCATCCAGGACTCGAAGTCTTCGGCGTCGTCGGCGTCTTCGGCAGGCGGTGTCCCCGGCTCGGGTTCGGCCACCTCCGCACCGTTGCGCCAGACCACGGTCCCGTCCGCGCGGCACAGTTGGACCTCGCCCGGCAGCACCCGCAGCTCGTCGGCCGGACCGCCCAACTCCAGCGCCACACCGCCGTCTTCGGCCCGGACTCGCAGCATGCCGTCCTCGTCCAGCGCCAGCGCCGACCGCTCCGCGTCCCACCCGCACGCGTTCCAGATCCACTGTCCGTCGTCGGCGTGGAGCACCAGCCGCCGGTCCTCCCGGTGGACCAGCACCGTGCCCCCGTCGGCGGAGGTGAGTGACTGGCGCTGGAGCGTCTGCCCCCGGCGCAGCACTGAGCCGCGCGCGGTGTTCGTGCCGGGCTCGGCGCAGGACGTGTGCGCGGCCACCGCCCAGACCTCCACGCCGCCGGTGTCCCGCAGCGCCACACGGCCGTCGTCACCGACCACGAGCCGTCGCTCGCCCGAACCCGCCGTTCCGGAACGCCACACCGCGGCGCCGTACGGATTGCGCACCACCAGGTCGCCGTCGGCCGTCAGCTCGGCCCAGCCGCCACCGGCCCACCAGGTGCCGGTGGACCACACCGCGCGGTGCGCCGGATTGCAGTAGAGCACCAGGTCGCCGTCCTCCTGGTGGACGAGTGTGTGGGTCCCGGAGGGGGAGGTCAGCGACTGGTGGCGCAGCCGCCCGCCGGCGCCGAGTTCCGGACCGCCGTACGCGTGCGGCTCCGCCGGAGGCAGCGCGGTTTCGAGGTTGCGCCTGAGCTCGGACCAGAGCACCGAACCGTCGGAATCCGTCAGACACAGCGTCCACCACCTCGGCTTACCGTCTTCCGGCAGCAACCGCCAGGTGAGCACGGTCTCGTCCTGCTCCAGCCAGAGGACCAGCGGCCCGGACATGGTGTAGCTCATCCCGCCGTTCCGTGTGTGCTCGCAGACCCGCAGCGAGCCGTCCTGCTCGCGGGCGACGGTCCGGCGCAGTTTTCCGTCCTCACGCACCAGGAAGCGGTCGGCGGTGATGTCGGCCGCGGGCGCGGAGTCGTGCGTCGCCCGCGTTTCCACGGGGCCGGTGCGGGAGTTGAACAACCGGACGCGCGCTCTGTCGAGCAGCTCCAAGTCACCCGCGTCCGTGAGGATCAGCTCCTGCGCCCCGCTCGCGGCAATCCCCGACCACCAGATCGTCTCGCGGTCCCCGTCCACTCTCTCGACCTGCACCTCGTCCCGGTTCCCGAGCAGCAGGTTCCCGGCCGCGGGTCGCCCCTCCTCGCCCGCCCGCCAGGTGGTCTCACCCGTTCTCGTGTCCGTGAGGACCGCGACACCTTCCCCGTCGTAGTGCAGCACGAACCGCCCGGACGGCGACCGCAGCGGATCGTCCTCCCGAAGACGCCCGAACTGGGTCAACTCCCGCATGGTGGCCCTCTCTCTCGCCAGGTGAATCGCCAGGCGAACCTTCGACGCCACCGATCCTGCCACCGACCACTGACAATCGGGCGGGGCGCGGAGCCGGGAGAGGTTGACCTCGCTCTTGGGGTCGTACGCTCCCTGTGCGGGCGGAGAGCCGAGCCATCGGCGAGGGTTCAGTCATGGAGTACTCGCACACTGACGCCGAGCCGGCAGCCCGGCTCATCGGCTACTGGACCTGGACGAGTCATTCCGGACGCTGACGGTGCGTCCGGGAACGCAGCCAGGGTGCCCAAGATCGTTCTATGACAAGCGACCTGGACACTCTGCTCACCGCACCGTACGTGAAGATCGACGACGAGATCGGAGATACTCGACGGCTGGGCCGCCCGCCGCGACTGACGGACTCCGAGCTCGTCTGCCTCGCCGTGGCCCAGGCGATGCTGGGCTTCGCATCGGAGGCCAGGTGGCTGCGGTTCGTCCGCTCCCGCCTGGGCACGATGTTCCCGTACGTACCGAAGCAGCCTGGCTGGAACAAGCGGCTGAGGGCCGCGCTGCCGCTGATCAAGCGGGCGATACGGCTCCTCGCCACGGACACCGACTTCTGGCTCGACAACCACTGGATCATCGACTCCACCCCGGTCGAGTGCGGACGCTCGCGGCCCACCGTGAAGCGGTCGGACCTGGCCGGCTGGGCCGGGTACGGATACTGCGCCGGCCACTCCCGGTTCTTCTGGGGCCTGCGGCTGTACCTGGTGTACACCCCGACCGGGATGCCGATCCTGTGGGCCCTGGCGAACCCGAAGCTGGACGAGCGCGAGGTGCTGACAGCCATGCTGGACCGAGAGCCGGAGGCGGTCACCGACCGGCCCGGCCTGCTGCTGATCGCGGACAAGGGCTTCGCCTCCAAGGAGTTCGAGGCCGATCCGGCCTGGCGCGGGGCGGAGCTGCTGCGTCCGTTGTTCAAGCGGGAGAAGCGCCGCAAGGGCGAGTCCTTGGCTGAAGTCGGTGCGGCAGTTGATCGAGTCGGTGAACGACACCCTCAAGGGCCGGCTCGACCTGGAACAGCACGGCGGCCGGACCTTCGAGGGCGTCGCCGTCCGCGTCGCCCAGCGCGTCCTGGCGCTGGCCGCGGCGATCTGGCACAACCACAAGACCAGCCAACCGGTCATACGGTCCCTGATCGCCTACGACCACTGATCACATCGGAATGACTCGTCTAGCTAGGTGGGGGGTGGGGCTCGCCGAATGTGCTCGGCCCACATCCGGGATGCGCAGTCGATGGGGGAGTCCGACGTGCCTCCAGGCAGCGCGTCACTCCGGATGCCTGCCGGCCGCCCTGTCAAAGGACGCCTGCTCGCGCGGCGTAGGCAACAGCGTGCGTGCGGTTGCGCAGCCCCAGGCGGCTCATCATCTCGGTGGCAATGCTCTTGACCGTACTCTCGGAGTAGTTCATGTTCCGTGCGATCTCTGCCGTGTCCATCCCTTCGGCGAGAAGCCGCAGAATGTCGACCTCACGACTCGCCAGTCCGGCCGAATCCTGAACCACGAGCCCCTGCAGATTTCTTAGTCGATCGATCAGCGACTTGAGGCACTCGTCGGGGAGTTGGGCCCGGCCCTGCTGACCGGCCAGTACGGCCTGCAGCACACCAGCCATGCTGGTCCGGTCCCTGGGGAGGAAGCTGACAAGGCCGTAACGTATGGCCCTCAGCAGATGAGGCCCGCTGATGGAGTTCGCGACGAGGACGACCTGTATGTCGGCACGTGATCCCTCGGCGACCAGGCGCCGCATCGAGAAGAGCACCTGCTCGGCCACTTCTGAAGCCAGTATGACCACCACGTCCGCGTGGGCCTCGGACCCAGGGGGAAGAACTCTGACCTGGTCACAGGCCCGCAAGCAGGAAAGCATGCCCTCTCGGGTGATCGAATCCCGGGAGAGGACGGCCACGTTCGGAAGGGACACGGATTCTGACTGTCCGCTCTGGCGTGGCTTTCCTGACGTCATCGTCCTTCGCACTCTTGCTCTTCCGGTGCTGCACTTCTTCGCTTCGCCCGGAGCCTAGCCATCGGGCAGCGGAGGCCCGATAGTGCGCGTAGACAGGTCCCGACCAAGAACCTGTGGACCGACCACATCAGGGGGCCGGTCAGAGTTCACGGAGCCTGCGTCAGCCGGATCCGGCGCCCTCTCGCAACGGTGCCAAGGGTCCCTTCCGCAATGATCGGGAGGTGGGGGACGGCCCTCCCGAGCTCTGCTGCCGCATCGACACAGCCACTGATCGCGTCGGGGGTCCCGGCACGGGGGCACCGCTGGCCAGGCCGTAGTCCTACTCGGTCGATGTTGAAGCATGTCGATCACGTAGCCCGGGAACTCGGGCTAGGGTTGGATCAGACCGCTGTCGGGTTTCGTCGCGGCGGGCACTGTCGGGTCAGGCGTGCTGCTCGTGGCGGCGGGCAGGTCGGCCTTGGGATCGCCGTACGATTCGCCCACGCCCCACGGCTTTTCTGGGATGAAGATCGCCGGGCCTTGGTGGCCGTTCCGCAGCGCTTGTGTCTCGGAGAGCGGCAGGCCGAGCTCGACCGGGACCACACCGGAGACGGTCCGCTCCTCCTCGGCTGGTGTGGTGGGCGGGGTGAAGGAGCGCAGGGCGTCGGCCACGGCGCGGGTGGTGTCGGGGCCGGCGTGGTCGTGGGCGACGATCAGGGCGCCCAGCCTCCAGGCCTGGTCAGCGGTTTCCCAGGGAGGTGTGCTGGCCAGGGGTTCGGTCAGCGTGGGCAGGACCGCTGTGAGGTGGGGCAGGCTGCCGGCAGCCTCGGCCCAGGGGGTGAAGGGGTCGGCGCCCGCGGCCCCCAGGTTCCAGCCGGTGGTGAGGAAATCATTCACCTCCGTGGGTGTGCCGACTGCGGTGGCCTGGGCGAGGGCGGTAAGGGCGGCGCGGGCTTGTTGGTGGGCTTCGAAAGCGGCGTCGAATCGGGCCGCCCGCCGCTCAAGGTCTTCCACACCGGCCGGCCGGGCCGGCGCTGGCCGGTCCTGAATATGGTCGGGGAAACGTTCGACGAAGGGGGAGACATCCTGGGCGTAGGTCACCACCTCATCGGTGGCGTCGAGGAGGCTCTGCTTCAGCCGCTCGTGGCTATCGGTGACCGGCTTCCAGTCCATCAGAGCGCCATGACGGACACCGGCCTGCCACATCTCCTGGATGATCTGTTCCTTCTTCGAGGGCTCTACCTCATTGCCGTCGATATCGGTGATCCGCATGAGGTCGTAGTCCGAGGTGACCGGGATCCACTTCGCCGTCAACCGCCTGCCATCGTCGTCGGTGGTCACCCCGTCCGGACCAGGGCGGACCGCGGTCTTGATGTCGCCGTCGTCATCGACGTGGACCAACTGGTGGACGATGCCGTACTCGTGCGCCTGGAACGTTCCTTCGACCTTCTTCATGTCCGGAGCGAGGACGATGAACTCACGCAACCGGGTGATGAAAGCGCCCCATACGGCGTGCTGTTCCTCCGCCGGTAGGTGCGCCAGTTGCTCCGCCCGCGGCAGACTGGGCCGGTAGTAGGCGACCAGACCTCGCAGCGCCGCGGGAACCACACCCAGATGAGCGTCGATCCTGCTTGCTGACTTGGCCTTGATCGCCTCCGGCTTGGGGACAGCGGCTGAGCCGTGCTCGTTCCAGGGGACGGACTCCACATTCGTCTTGCGGAACTGGATCTGCACCCCGTGCCTGTCCGCCACCTCCCGGAACAACGCGCTGTTACGGTCAGCGATACCGCCTTCTTTACCACCCGTCACATCAAGCGGGGAGACACCCAACGACGCCGCGACCGACGCCCTGCGGGAGAGCGACGCCGGGTCTGACATCGCCGACATCTTCCTGGTCACAATCGCCTGCGAAGGCCTCCGGCTGAAACTGCCGTTGCCCGTTTCCACCGGCGACACCGAAAACGCCGAATCCTGTGGTGTCCGCCGGAACGCAGAGAACCTGCGCTCCGTCTGTGCGGACAGCGCCGAGGCCGGCAGCACCCCGCTGGTCCGGCGCGCCGCCTGTGTTCGCACGCCTCCCGCGTTCCCCTCCCCGGGGGGCTCCTCCATCAGCGGCTCATCGAAGTACCCCGTGCCGGGATCAGCGGCCAGGGGATCCACCACGGCCCGCGCCGCCGGCGCCTGCCTGCTCGCCGACCCGAAACTGAACGAGTCGAACTGCCGCTGCACCTCGTCCGCGTCCGCCGCAGTGCTCTTGCCCGTCTCCGCCGCGTCGATGCCCCGCTGCCCCGACACCGAACGCGGCGCATCCAAAAAGGCGGGAGTCTGCCCACGGCCCGCCCCGGCGGCGGGGTCGTCGATGACCGTGGCGAGATGTTCCGTCACATGGGCGGCGGGCGGCACTTGAATGTGCTCCGGGTCCGCTCCCGTCTTCGGAACAGAGCTCGGCGCGGACCCCGTCCCCGGTTCGCTATAGCCGGAGTACGTGTCCAGCGCTTTCTTGAGCTGTCCGTGGCGCATCGGGTCCCGCTCAGGATCCACGGCCTTCAGTCCTGCCCTGAGCCCGGCGACCATGGCGTCTTCAGTGGTCGCCATCCTGACCTCGACTTGACCGGCCCACGAGCGCTCGGCAGGCCGGCCCGTGGTCCGGCCCCCGGGCTGAGCGGTGGGATCGGTGACGGGCCCGTCCTCGCTGGCGGTCGTCACCGGTGTCGTCGTGTCCGCGGTGGCACCGGTCGCCGTCGTGTCCGCGATGGCGCCGGTTGCCGTGGCGTCCGCCGGGCTAACGGGTGCCTTGCTGTCGGGTTTCGTCGCGGCGGGCACTGTCGGGGCAGGCGTGTTGCTCGTGGCGGCGGGCAGGTCGGCCTGGGGATCGCCGTACGATTCGCCCACGCCCCACGGCTTTTCCGGGATGAAGATCGCCGGGCCCTGGTAGCCGTTGTTCAGCGCTTGTGTCTCGGAGAGCGGCAGGCCGAGCTCGACCGGGACCACACCGGAGACGGTCGTCTCCTGATCACCGTGCGTGATGGTGATGACGAACTGCGTGTAGCCCTGGTAAATCACCATCTTCTCGGGGCGCTTGATGTTGTCGACGATGCGGCCGTCGCCGGCCGCTGTGTCGTTCTCCTGCCGGCGGTGCTGGAGGCCGCCGGTGATCTGCGTGTTCAGGCCATGGCCGAGGACGGTGGCGTTGCCCGCAACATAGGCGGTGCCGCCCAGCGCCGTGGCGCCCTGCTGACGACTGTTGGACGCGGTCGTGGTCTCGCTGACCTGGTGGGTCTGGGCCATGTTCTCGGTGCGGACGTAGGTGAGCTGGACGAGTTTCGCGCTGCCCTTGACCTGCACGCGCTTGTCGCCGGTGGGCGAGAGCAGCTTCTGCTCCCGGGTCATCGCCGGGAAGTGCGAGCGCAGGATCGGGTTGCTGACCGCGGTGAGGATCATGTCCTTGTTGCGCTGGTACTTTCTGCCGAGCAGATCCTTCGCCGCGATCTTCACAGCGTCGCGGATGCCCTTGGTGTCGGTCAGACCGCGGACCGTGTCGGTCTCGCGCACGCCGGGCACCGAACCCTCAGGCACCGAACCCTCAGGCACCGAACCCTCAGGCACCCCCTCGGGCACCTTCCACACCCGCTGCGGCGGAGCCACCGCATCCTTCGGAGCCGGCTGCTTCAACTCATCAGGCAGCAGGCGCGTGGTACCCGACTCCTCGGGCTCCTCGGGGATCGTCGAGCGGATCCCGTGGGTGGTGGCGGCAGCCACCGCCTTCTGCTCGACCGACTCGACCTGCTCGCTGATCCACGAGACCTGCACACTGACGTCGCCGATCTTCTCCACCTTGGTGAAGAGGGGAAGTTCCCTGAACGCGAAGCGGAAGTGCAGCTGCATGCCGGACTCGAAGGCGGCGCCTGCGGTCTTGGTCTGGGTGTGCTGGGCGCTCGCCGTCTTCTGGACGACGCCGGACTGGCTGTCCTCGCCGAGCGTGACGCTGCCGCCGCTGCCGAAGTGGACCGTGCCCGAGTGTTCCACCGAGCCGTCGAAGGTCACGGTGCCGGTGACCTGGTGGGCGACGTTGGAGACCGTGGCGCTGCTGGTCGAGCTGCGGGTACCGACGTTCGCTTCGGCGGACGTGATGTTCCGCGTGTGCGTGATGTCGAGCGTCTTCGAGTAACCGGGGAAGGAAGCGGTGATCTCCACCGGACCGAGCTTGGTGTGCTTCACCAACGGCTGGCCCTGAGTCATCAACCGCATGTGGGACTGCAACTCAGTCAGGTTCAGACCGTCGATGAGGTCCTTGCGCACGGTTGGCCAGTAGAGGCGCCCGAAGACCTGACGCCCCTCCTTCGCCACCCCGTCCACGATGTCCTCGATCGTCCCGGGGGTGCCGTCCGTGCGTAGCGGCGCGACATGGGTGACGGCGTCCGACGAGGTGAACACACGCCGTTCGTCGATCCGCTTCGGCGCCTCGAAGACCTTGTCCACCGGCTGCGGCACTTCCGTGCCATCAGGTCGCTTGATCATCGTGTCCGCCTTGGGGAACACGACATCGATCGGCGCCTCAACCGTGGCGCCCTTGGTGTTCAGCTTCTGCAGCCCGAAGAACCGCTTGAGCCGGTACTCGACGTGGAACTTCACCTCGCCGACGAAGCGCGAGCCGTCTTCCACCGCCTTGTAGCGGTGCACCTCGCGCCCGATGACCGAGGTCGACAGGCTGTCGGTGGCAGTGCGCTGGTGCGCGACAGAGCCGGTGATCCGTGCCCACCGCGCCGTGGCCTTCACGCCGGCCGTGGTCACGTTGCGGAACGAGGTGTTCTCGTCGACGACGAGCTCCGCCTGGGCGTCGGTGGCCACCTCGGTCTCGAAGGACGGGATGTTCTCCTTGTGCGTCAGGTCGCCGACCCTGGCCGACGTGATGACGACCTCGCCGCTCCAGCCGTTACCGGAGACGCTGGCGGAGATCGAGTCGCCCAGGGTCAGGTTGGCCACCATGGGCTGTAGCACATCGGAGTCGAACTCGGCCCGCAGCGCCTGCTCGGACTTCTCCCAGCCGCTGCCGAGCACGTCCTTGAGGTCTGCGGTGATCTTCTCCATCACCGCGTCGTCGTGCGGGAACATGTTGAGCACGAGGTCGTTGACGCGCAGCACACCGTTGCTCGCATACGTCGGCGGCAGCAGCAGGTCGTCGCCCGTCTTCGGCTGCGCGACGAGGTAGCCGGTGGGCTCGCGGACCTCCGTGCCCAGCTTCCCGACCTCGGCGTCGTGGGTCCCCTCGGTCACGGTGATCGGCGCGAGATCCTTGGCCGAGACCACCATGGTCTCGCCCTTGGGAATGGTCACCTCGGCGCCCACCTCGGTGCTGTGCGCCGCGGGCTCCTTCCCGGTGGCTTCGAAGTGGAAGGTGAGCTTGACCCGGGAGTCGAAGACACCGATCTTTGTCGGGAACTTGGCGTTGCCCAGCGACACCCCGTGGGTCAGGGAGCGGTTGCCGGTGAGGTGCCCGACCGCGAGAGTTTTGGTGACCAGGCCGGAGAGCGCCGTCTCGCCGACCTCGCCGCCTCCACCGGGACCGCCGGTGAAGGCTTCCTCGTGGGTTCCCGCGGTACCGGTGCCCGATCCGGCCAACCTGCGCCGCACCGGGGAGAGTTGGGTGTCGCCCGACTTCCGGAAGGTCATCGAGTCGACCTCGGCGGTGGCGTAGATCTTGGCGCCCGGGAACGTGTCGAACTGGTGCAACGTGGGCCCGTTGAGCACCGTGCCGCGAGTCATCGCGCCAAGTTTGGCCTCGACCAGGTCCTTGTGGAAGAAGTCAAGCACCATGCGGCGCATGGCGGGCCACTTCGGCCCGAAGAACTCGACGCCGCGCTCTTCCAGCGTCGTCGGCACCGACCCGTAGTCGTACACGCCACGTACGACGTCGGTGGGCTTGAGGCCTTCGTTCCAGACGCGCCGCGGCGGCAGCAGCTGGCCGTCCGCTGTGTGCCTGTTGCCCACTGGCGTGGTGGGGGCGGGCAGCGGCTCGGTCTCGTCGTGCTCGACCAGCACCTGGGCGCCGATGTTCAGCCCCTTCACCCTGGTCTTCACCGCGTCGTCGGAATCGGGGCCGACGAGCTTGGCGTTGAGCGTCACCTCCGTGTCGAAGATGTCACCCGGCACCTTGGACTTGGTGCCCATACCGTTGCGGGTGCCGAACGAGTCGAACGACGCCGTGGTACGGGTGTAGGTGCCGACCCCGCCCGCGTATCCGTCGGTCGGGCCCGGGCCGTCGAACTGACCTTGCGTCAGCGGCAGCGGTACCTGGGTCCGCCTCGCGCCACCCCGCTGGGTGGCGACCGCACCGCGGACCTCGGTACCGGTGTTGAACTCGGTGGCCGTGGTGGGACGCCGGTGCCTGTGGCTGGTGACCTCGGCGGTGAACTCGACCCGGCCGCCGTTCTCCAGCCACACGGTCATCGGCTGCCCGGCGGTCATCCCCTTCAGGTCCATGTGCACCGAGTCGAGGTTGACCTGCTGCTTGACCTGCTTCAGGACGTTCTTCCAGCGGTCGCCGAAGACCTCGCGGCCTTCGGTGTCCAGTCCGTCCAGAACACCCGCCATACCGCGCGAGTCCCGCAGCGGGCCGGAGCCGTTCGTCAGCGGGTAGACGTCCTCGATCACGTCCGTGGAGCCGAATCCGCGCTCCTGTATGCGCGGCACGTGCAGTTGCCGGGGTGCGGTGTGGACGCTGCCGTCCGCCTTCCGCGTGTCCGCCATCGGCGTGGTGATCGTGACGCCCGAGACCACCTCGGTACGTGGCACATGGAACGACTTGGTGGTATCGAGGGCGTGTGACAGCTCGATCTCGATGCCGAAGACCGCGTAACCCTTGAACTGGGCGCCGTCCTCAACCGTCTTGGCCTTGGACACCGTCCGGCCGTCAGTCGTCTGCGTCTTGGCCTGCTGCCAGTCGCGCCCCTTCGCAAACGTCGCGGTGAGCGCGTTCGGGCCCACCTTCAACGTGCTCTGCCACGACGCTTGACCCTGAGTGCGGTGGTCATGGCCGATGCCGTTGGACTTCTGGCTCTCCGAGCCGGTCGCGAACTCGACGGACTTCTGCGCCGCGCCTTCGCCGAAGCGTCCGACGGCACCGTCGACCACGACGGTACCCAGCCACTGGTGGTGCTGGATGTCGACCTTAAAGCTGTCGCCACGGGACATCGGCGACAGCCGCGACTTGAGTATCTTGCCCGCGAGCGACGGCTGGACCTGCGGCGCGACCTCCTGCCACACCTTGGGGCCGAGGCGATTTCGCAGCACCTCCTCGACGTAGTCGACGACCCCCGCCTCATTGGCGGTCAGCTCGTCCACGTGGTCCGAGGCGCTGATCCGGAAGCGCTCCAGGCGAGCCGGGGTACGCACCTCACCATCGCCGTACGTCCGGGTATCGGGCCGCAGCACCTCCTCCGCGCTCGGCAGCGCCTCCTCCGTGCTGGGCGGCATTTCCTCCGTGCTGGGCGGCGCCTCCTCCGCGGGCAGCGCCTCCTCCGTACTCGGCGGCGTCTCCTCCGTGCTCGGGGGCACCTCCTCCGTGCTCGGCAGCGCCTCCAGCAAGAAGGCCGGCGGAGTGTCGGATGGCAGGTCTCGCGGCGGCGCGATCGGCGGGCTCGTCGGGCCGTGCGGTGGCGGGTCCTTCGGGCCGTGCGGCGGCGGGTCCGTCGGGTCCTCCGGCGTCGGGTCGTCCGGCGTCGGGTCCGTCGAGTCGTGCGGCGGCGCGGTCGGCGGAACCGGCGGAGCGTCGGATCCGGTGTGCGTGCCGGAAGCCGGGACAGTGCTGTCGGCGACCGGCACGGCGGTGTCCGGGACGGCGTGGCCGGTGCCGCCGGTGAGGGTGGCCAGGTCCTTCTTCAGGGCGGCGATGAGGTCGTGGCCGAGATCGACTTTGCTGCCGTCCGCGGCGGCGAGGGCGAAGGTGCCGGGCCGACCGCCCTCGGCCCGCGGGCGGCCGTCGCGGTCGTAGCTGAACCGACCGGCCAGCACGGCGCCGTCCTGGGTGGTGAAGACCGGGCTGTCGGTGCTGACGAGGTGCAGACCGGGGTGTTCGGCCCGGATGAGGTCGGCGGGGGAGTCGATGTCGCCGGCCGGCACCTTGTTGACGTCACCGCCGACGAAGACCAGCACGTGGCCGGCGGGCAGGTCCTGCACCTTGGGCTGAAGGACCTTGGTGGAGAACTCCTGCGGTGTCAGCCTCCGGTTGCCGACGATGAACTTGCCGTTGACCGGGTCGGTGTGGACGTGGATGACGGTGGCATTGTCCACCTTCGGGACCTTGTACGCGGCCTGGAGGTGGCTTGGACCGTCGTTGAGGACGGCGAGGCCTTGGGCGGACGGGTAGTTGCGGGCTGGGATGAACACGCCTGCCGGGGTGGGAATGCCGTGGGCGTGCAGCTCCGGAGAGTCCAGCAGCTCGAGGGCGCCCTCCGGGCTGAAGACGAGGTTGAGACCGTGGCGGACGTGGAACGCCAGCTCGGTGGTGCCTCCGGAATAGTCGAACAGGCCGCGCCGGTTGTGCACCTCGATCTTGATCCGGACGATCGCATCCGCCTTGACGGTCAGCCAGGGTGCCTCGCGCCGGCGCGAGGTGGCGTGGGTCTGGTCCGAGTGTGTGGCGGAGGAGGACTGATCGCTGCTCTGGGTGGTGCTGAGGCTCACGCTGGCGGCCGGGTTCTGGGCCTGGTGCGAGCCGGGCGGCTGGGGGGAGGTGTCGCCGGAGGTGATGATGCCGCCGGGCGAGACGCTGATGCTGCGGGAGCTGCCGCTTGAACTGCTCTGTCCGGTCTCCAGTTTGTGCCATGTATCGGAGACCGAGCTGCCGTCGACGTAGTTGCCGACGTACGGGTTGAGTGGCTGGACCTTGATGGTGACCGTGACGTGGTCGTCAGTGAGCGGGCCTCCGGAGCGGACGAGTTCGGGTGAGACCAGGCCGGTCTCGCCAAGCGTGCGGCTCAGCTCGCTGGTCATCGCCAAGTGCGACAGGAGCGCGTGGAGGGAGCTCCGGGGGCGCGAGCCGTGGCTGGTGGCCCGGGTGACGGCGGTACTGGCCGAACCGCCGAGCGGCTGCTCGGTGCCGTCGAGAGCCCGGAACACCTCTTCGTCGAGGATCTGCAGCTTGTCGTGGTCCCAGCCCAGGTTGATCACCCCGCGGTCCCTCACATGGGCACCGGTGATCCCCAGCGGGGTGCCGCCCAAGCTGGCGGGGGTGGCGGCGGGGTCGACCTCTTCGACGGCCACGTCGTTCGGGCCCGGCAGGTACCGCTGCAGGCTTTCCTTGAGCAGCACGCGCGGCACGATGGCCTGCTCCCGCACGGTCAGGTCGGTCTTTCTGGCGCTGGGGTCCTGCTGCAGCCTCCTCGCGACCTTGTCCGGAAGGGTCCCCAGCACGGCGTTGGCGAACGAAGCCGGGATCGAGGTCGTCACCAGCGAGATCTCGATCCTCAGATCACCCGCGTAGCGGTCGGCAGGGCCGCTTATGGTGAAGCAGTCGCGCGTGAAGTCGGACCGGCCCAGTGCGCTGCCCTGGCTGGCGGTGTGGCCGGCGCTGATGGCGGGGGTGCCGTTGACCTGGTTCAGCCGGCCGCCCGCCGTGCCTGCGGCCGGGCTCTCGGTCACCTTGGTGCTGATCGACCCGCTGGAGTTCTTCGAAGCGGAAGTCTTCGTCTCGGTGCGGTGCGTCTCAGTGTGGTAGATAGCGACGTCCGCGTCGGGCACGGACTCGACGAAGTGGAAGCCCTTGCGCTCCGGGTCCCGGGTGGCCTGCAGGCGCAGCACGTAGGCCACGTCGTGGAGGATGCGGCCCTTGGTTACGTACAGCTCCAGGCCAGAGCTGAGCATGTGGTCCAGCGCCCCCGCGCCCTGCTTGAGGTCCAGCAGGTTGGCCAGCTTGCTCATCGGCCGGGCATCGGTGCCGGCGATGTGCCAGTAGTACTCCTCCAGCGGGTACGAGCCGTGCCGCGCGAGGAGCAACTCCACCGTCCGCCGGATCACGTCGCCGTGGCCGGTGACGTCGGCGCTGGGCGTGGACACGCCTTCGGACGGCTTGGCCAGCAGCAGTTCGGAGGCGGCGCCGTGCGGCACCGGTGACTCGGTGGTCACCTGCCGGTACGGCTGATCGCTGTCCCTCAGCCGCCGGTCACGAGCGGTCGCCGGGAAGGAGGTGACGACGTGGTCGGTGGCGCGCCTGGTGGGCTTGAAGGTGGCCCGCTCCGCAACGGGGAGGTCGCTGCGCAGCAGCGTCGGACGGCCGTCCGGTGCGGGTTCGGCGGCCGTCACCAGGTAGCGGTGGTGCGGGTCGGCGTGCGCGCTGGTCGGGCGCAGGAAGGTGATGCCGTCGGTGATGTGGAACAGGCTGACCGCGACCTGCGGCCGGCCCGAGGAGAAGACGTTCTTGGCCTGGTTGACCACCGTGATGCGGTAGAGCACATTCGCGGAGTGCTCCTGATAGCTCTCCGAAATGAAGATCATCCGGCCACTTGTATGGATGAGCGAGGTGGTGTGCGAGGTGCTCGAGTTGCCGCTGCGCGCGTAGCCGAAGCTCGGGAACACCGTCTGCGTGCCGCCACCGGCCTCACCGGTCTTGACGCCGAACCCGAGGCCGACGTTGAAGGCATTGCTGGAGCCGCGGCCCTGGCCGCCCGAGACACCGAGATTGCCCTCGACCATGTCGATCCTTTTCATGCGCACCACCCCGGCCGCCGTCGGGTGGGCACCCACCGGGAAGGCCTCGATCCGCACGACGGTCTGCTTGTCCGTGAGGTAGCCCTGGGTGACCATCCTTGTGGTGATGTCAGAGGGCCCGCGCACATGTGCCGCTGTCAGTATGTCGCTCTCGGTGACCGTCCACGTGAGGTCCGCGAAATCCTCACGCATGGTGCCCACCCAACCGAGCAGAGTGCGCACCTCCTCCTCCACGTGCTGGGAGCCGATGGCCTCGATGACCACGTCCGGCCCGGCCAGCGGCGTGTGGAAGGGAAGCCGGGAATCCACCCCCCTCAGGGTGCTGGGGGAGATTTTGTCCAACGTGATCACCGCGCGGCCGTCCTGGGCGCGCTTCACCAGAACGCCACACGAGTGCCAGACCTTGCCGCCCGGCGCTGAGCCAGTGTGCGGAGCGTCCAGGGCCAGGGCCTCGGGCACGACGAAGCGCACCTCCCCGCTCAGGGTCGCCTGCCCGCTCGAGGGCTTGCGTTGCGGGCCGGCCGACTCGCCGATCGACGCCAGGCGCCGCACCGCGATCATCGGCAAGCCGGCGACCGGGGTCGGCTGCTCGCGCCGCACCGACACCGAGACCTTGTACTCGACGTTGAAGTCGAAGGTGCGGGCGTAGCCCTCGAACTCCTGGCCGATTCCCAGGTAGGTCCCGGCCTTCACGACGGTGCTCGCCGACTTGGAGAAGCTGCGGGAGTAGCCGGCGGACGGGCCGACAGTGCGCAGTGCGTCGCCGGTCGTATTCCTGATGCCGAGGGTCACGCCCCCGCTGACGCTGCCGCTCGCCGAGGCCGAGAGTGACTCCCCGCCCTCGGCACCGGCGAAGGCGGTCTGCATCGTCTCCAAGGTGGCCATGGCCGGCCACCCGACGACCGGCTGCTCGTTCGTCTTCGTGGCCGTGACCCTGACCTCGATGACCACGGTGCCGCCCTCGGCCTGGCGGCGGTAGTGCTCCAAGACACCGCCCGGCTTGAACAGCGAGGCGGCGTGGTTCTGCAGCGTCTCGGCGCTGAACTTGGCCCCCAGCTGGTCCAACCAGTCGGCTTCCTCCAGCTCGCTCCAGGGCCGCGCGCCCTCGAGCGTGGCCAGAGTCGCCAGGATCGTGGGTATGACCTTGTCGGAGCCGGTCAGGTACTCCACTACCGAAGGACCGATGCCCTGCCCGGAGCTGATCACGGCGGGCGGGTATTTGGCCTGAGCCCAGGCCGCGTCAAGGGCGGCGGCCTCGTCAGGGTCGGTCGGGCGTGGATCCCGGTCGTCCGGCACGGTGAGCGCCTTCCAGGCCCGGCTATGGACGCGGCCGGATGCCGCGCGCCGGATCAACGCCTCGAACCGCGCGGCCGAGCGGACCGGGACCCGGACGTAGGCGAGGATGTTGTGGACCACCGGGCCGTTGGGCTTGAAGCCCTCGATGCTGCTGATCACCTTGACGCTGGTCCGGGCGGTCAGCTTGTACAGCACGGTGTCACCGTTGTAGGTGATCTGGCGGAAGGCGCTCGCACCGGCGTTCTCGCTCATCGACCGGGTGGCGGACACGCCCAGGTCCACGCTGAAGTTGAGGCCCAGGATATGGCCGCCGGGGAGGGCGTAGCCGAACGAGCCCTTGACTGGTGTGATGCTGAAGCCGCCGGACTTGCTGGAGCTGCTGCTGATGCTGGAGGAGCGCTGGTGATCCTCCTTCAGCGGCACCGCGTCCTCGCCGACGCGCTGGGCGTTGACCATCAGGGCGGTCACCGACAATCGGACCACGGCCTTGCCGTCGGCGGTCGCGTAGGCCGGGGACAGCGCGCCGCCAGACATCAGGTCGCGGTAGTTGCGCAGCAAGTTGGACTCGCTGACCCAGTGATCGATGCCCTCGTCCAGCTCCGAGCCCAGCTTCGCGGCGTCGTCCGGCAGGCTCGCCCGCAGCTTCTCGCGCAGCTGCTCCAGGCCCGAGATCGACTCGGAGACGGTCATCACCTTGGGCAGCTGGCTGTGGACCTGCTCCACCGTCGCGGGGGGGTTCTCGCCCGCGACATCGTTGAAGGCGACGTGCTGGGTGTTTGCGTCCATACCGAGCACCGGGTGGGAACTGCCGCGCGGCTGGGCGGGCTTGACCTGGCCGCCGCCCGCGGGCTGCTCCGGAGCCAGCTCCCGCGGGAAGGCCATCCTGATCGTCAGCAACGTCTCGCGCTCGGCGCGGCTGCCGGGCCCGCCCAGATCAACCGTCAGCTTCGCCTCGGGGAAGTCGAACATGGCCTCCTGACCGCCCACCGCCGGTAGCGCCTTCGTTTTGGAGGTGGTGCTGATGCCCCGGGAGGTCCCGTCCGAGCTGTTCCCGCCGAAAGCGACCGAGGGGATGGCCGAGAAGATCGCGTCCGGCATCCCGCCGAACGGCGTGGTGAGGCTGGCCGTCACCAAGACCGAGCGGCTGTTCTGCTGGCCGGTCGAGGAACCGGCGGTGCGACCGTGGTCGGTGGCTTCGGCATCGTTGTGGGTCTGGCCGAACGGCGCCTGCTGGGAGGCGGGCGCGCTCTCCTGATCGCGCTTGGCCTCCCAGTCCGGCACATGGCGGGCGCGCCCCAGGTCGCCCAGGTCCAGCTTGACCGTCACCTCCTGGCTCGGAGAATTTTCGGGCTCTACAAGGAACTTCAGCCCGCCCTCGAGCATCCGCTGGGTCGCCTCGCGATTGCCCAGCCGTATCAGCTCGTCGCGCAACGCGGCCTTGACCGCCTCACGGGTCGTCACGTCGGTGGCGGGCGGCAGGCTGTCGCCCACCAGGTCCGAGACCGCGTCGTCGTCGCCGAGCCACGCCTGGTCCAGGCTCTGCATCCGTCCCCGGCGGCCCAGCGGGTACTGCACGTTGCCGGACACGTCCTGCTCGCCGAAGCCGGCCGGCAGCTGCCGCGACGGCTCGCTCTTCGCCGGCTGCTGGTCGGCGGCGTCGGTGCGGATACTCCCCTCGTCGGCCGGGTCGGCGGCGGCCGACACGGGCTCTTCGATGCCGGACCCGGCCTCGGTGCCCCGGAACGCCGCTTCCGCGGCGGGAGCCTGCAGCGCTTCCCCGTCGTCGGCCGTGCCGGGGCGCGGCGGCGGGGAAGCCGCTTCGGAGGACGGTCGGGCGACGTCACCCCTCGGGGCGTCGAAGAACGCCTGGAAAGGAGCTGTGTGCCGATCGACGGGCGCGGCCGCGGAGACATCGGTGTCGCTCTCCTGGTCCGGCGCGACGGAGGGGAGGACGTCGAACAGGCTTGCTTGTTCGACGGCCTGTTCGGCGGCCTGGACGCGCCGGAGCGCTGCGTGGGCCCGTCCATGCGGCGCGTCGGAGGACGTGCCGATGCCGACCTCGTCCAACTGCTTCGCCAGCTCCAGGTCCCTTTGCGCGCGATCGAGGTTGGCCATGACGTCGCCGTACTTCTCGTGCAGACCTTGCGGATCGGCCGGCTCGTGATCCTCGGAAGGCTCCGTCCGCTGGTGCGGGTCCTGATCGCGCTGCCCGCTGCGGACCGGCTGCTTCCCCTTGTCGCGCTGAACGACTGGGGCAGGCATGCCGGAGGGTTCATCGTGCTGCACCGACGTATCGTCTCCGGCGCGAACGGCCATATGCCGTAGCGGCTCGTCAGCATCATCGGCCCCAACCAGGCCGTCCTGGTCCAGGTACCCGGTTGCCGGGGGCGCTACGTCGCGCGCCGCCCCCTGGGCCGGGACGGCCGGGGGGATCGGGGAGCCGATCTCTTCGAACGCCTTTCGCTGTTCGGGCGTCAGCGTTCGGTACGTGCGGAGCTGTTCGAGGACCTTCTGACGCTGTTCAGGGGACAAGCCGGCTGCCGGATCGCGCAGCGTCAAGAGCAAGCCATTGAGCATCGCGTCGTTTCCGGAAGCCATCCACACGTCGGTGGTCCCAGCGGATGCGGCGGCGCCCGAGTGCGCGTCATCCGCGATGCCCTGGTTCTCGGATTCGTCGGTGAGCAGTTGCAGGCCCTGCCAGGTCTCGTGCTGGGCCGGATCGAAGGTGTGGAGATTCTTCGCGACCTCCACCGGCCTGCCACCGGGGCCGCCGAGAACGACCTGCCGCTGGTCGTAGTCCACCACGACAGTCACACGACGCCGATCATCCGCGGACACCCCGGCCTGCCACTCCCCGGCCACCCGATCGATGTCGAAGTCGCTGGCCCTCGGCTTGGGCTCCTTCTGCCCCTGCAGGAGTGCCTCGATCTGCGTGCGCAGTTCGTTGGCAACGGTCTCCGCACGCGATTCCGCTGTCTGCTGAGCCCTGCCGCCGCCCCGGCGGAACCTGCCGTTGCCGTACCCGGTCACCTTGATCTTCGGCAAGGGCAACTTCTGCCGCCAGTTACGGACGCTGTTCAGAACCAGCCGGCCGACGAAATTGTCAAGCGCGGTCTGGCCAGCGCCCGACGGCTCAGCCTTCACGCCCTCCTCGAAGGGCACATGAATGGTCTCACTGTCCCGAACGGGTTCAGTCCACTTGCTTGTGTCAAGCGGATCGTGCAGCGCCGAGAGCAAGCCACTGATCACCGCGTCGTGGCCGGAAGCCATCGACACGTCGATGGTCCCAGCGGAAGCGGCGGCAGACAGCTGCGAGCCGGTCGCCGGCGGCACCGGCGGCAAGGGACGATGAGTGCTCGTGGCGGGTTGTGTTGCGGGTGTCAAGGGCCGCTGCGGCAACGGCGTTGCGAGCTGCTGCTGGAGGAAATATTTTTGCGCTTGCTTGGTTATCTCGTCGATGTATTCATTCACCTCCGTCGGAAACATCCAGGCAGACGTTCCGTAGCGCCGGAGTTCGAAAACGGCGAGGGCGATACCGGAGGGCTTTTCAAGCTCGTCAAAACTGGAATCAACGTCGTTCATGCCGATGCCGTGATGCTGACTGACGACAACCCCATCCCCGGTTACGGCATACTTGAGATAGTCCTCCACAGTGAACGGGCCTTTTGCCACCTTCTGAGTCAGGAAGTCGGGGTGGAGAGCCCCATCGGGGCCGCCCAGTTCGTTGAAGAACTGCGACAACGCCTTTTCAAATTGATACTTAATGTCCTCAAATTCCTTCTGCAGGAATTCTCTCACCTCTGGCTGCAAAGCGGCCAGAATTTCCCCCAGCGGATTCCGTGATGCAACGGGAGTCATATTCTTCGGAATCTCACGCCCAAAGAATCCATCTCTGACCGGTGTTGCTGCCGCGTGATTGAAGAACAGCCAGCCATAACCCCATACTTCGTCCGCGAGCAAGTCAAGCTTTTCCGACGGGAGTTGGTCGTGTTGCTTCGAAAACTTCAGCGCCAAATTGAGGCCGAAGCCCCTGGATGCGAAAAAGAGTTTCCATTGCTCCGAGAATTCATTCAGTCGAGATCCGGCGTTGAGCAGAAGGGGGAGGATGCCACCCACGGGAACGCCTACGGTGATCTGCGTGTATGCAGATTGCCTATCTTTGCCTATGGGCGCAGGATCGACGGTAAGTTGCTTAAATCCGCGCTTGACCTTCCAGCCGTCCTCAGGTAGGAGAATTTTCTCCAACGTCGTTCTCTCGTTAACGTTGTTGAACGCCTTCTGGGTCTCCTCTGCAAGCTTCATCAACGATTCGATGTCAAGTTTACGAGTTTCCCCGTCGAGTATTCGCGCGGGAGTCGAGATAAACTCCGGGATTAGGAGATTCTCACGTTCCCAACGAGATCCTTCCGGGGGCGCTTCGTCACGCATGTAGATCCGACCGTTGGCACGATCTTGCCAGAATCTCCGCGTATCGATCTCTATACGCGAACCAGATTTTTCATGGGTGGCCAGGGCGCGACCGTATTGAAGTTCGCGGTGGAGACCATTGTCGTCAGTGAAGTTCGCCCACCCTTCGTTCAGAATGTTGTTGTATTCCACTTCCAGTCCCAGGGCGCCGTATTGGTGGTTGGCGGCTGGGTCGATCAGTGCATGGGCGGTGGAGGTGGATGCCTGGATGCCGAGTTGATTACGGGGGGGGACGACGCGGGAGTTTTCGTCGACGATCAGTGCGCGTGCATCGGTTGGTTTGATGTCCGGGGTCTTTTTGGACACCTGAGCGTTTTCACTGGTTGCCGAGAGGTCGATCCAGACGACCTGGGGGGCGCCGTCGGTGGTGGTGGGGGCGAGGGCGTAGGCGGCAAAGGCGTGCCCCATGCCGGAGGTACGCCGCGCCAGGACGAACGCGGTCATGCCGGCACTTGTCAGCTCGTTCGCTACCGCATCCCACGAGTCAACAGTCCGCCAACCTGGTCCGACGGCGAGCAGTCCCTCTTGCGGATGTACGTCCAACACGCTGTCGTCCACAGCATTCGCGGGTGCGATGCCCTGCGGGAAAAGCTTGTCCCGGAAGGCGGCCAACCGCACCAGGCAGTCCTGCTCCGTCATGTCATGCGGCGACAGCGAAGGCTGTCCGGAAGTCCTTGGGCCACCAGTCATCCCGGCCTCATGCTGGCCGGAGACACCCGCGTTCTTCACGAATTCCCGCAGGCCCTCCCAGCCCATCGGCTCCGGACCTGTGCGCGGGGCCACGGATTTCTTGATGTCGGCTTGCCGGGTCGCCGGCGGCACCGGCGGCGGGGTCATCGGCCGGAGGCCCTCGGCTTGCTCGTCCGCGCCTTGTTCCGAGACGGAAACCTGCTCAACCTGTCCGTCGTCGGGGTGGGAGAGCACCGTCGTTCCATCATCGGCCGCAACCAGGCCGTCCTGGTCCAGGTACCCAGTTGCCCGGGGCGCTACGTCACGCGCCGCCCCCTGGGCCGGGACAGCCGGGGGGATCGGGGAGCCGATCCCTTTGAACTCCTTTAGCTGTTCGGGCGTCATCACCTTTTCGTACGTGCCGAGCTGTTCGAGCAGCTCCTCACGCCGTTCAGGGGACGAGCCGGCTGCCGGACCGCGCAGCGCCGAGAGCAAGCCATTGATCATCGGGTCGTGGACGGAAGCCATCCACACGTTGATGGTGGTGTCGGGGTCCCCGCTGGTGGATTCTGTGTCGTCAACGATTGGCCAGGGGGGGGTGGTCTCAGGGTCCGTGGCAGGCGCGTGCGCGGAGGGCGTGGCGGTTGCGGAGGCCGTCCACACGTCGATGATCCCAGCGGATGCGGCGGTGGACAGCTGCGAGCCGGAATCGTGGGCCTCTCCCGAGGACTCCCTCGACACGTCGCCGTTGCCGGTGGCAGTCGGATACACCTCATCTGCGACCTCGCGGATCAACTTCTTGAGTTCCGCGTCCTCAGCCCCTGCGGCCTGCTGGTCGGCCCAGGCCTGCACATCAGCCAACGCTCGCGGGTCTTCCGCTGCGATGAGGCTATCGGCGGCTTTAAGGGCCAGATGCAGCCATGCTTCAGAGTCCTCGAACGAAGAGGACCGGGGCAATGTCTTGTTTCTGAGAGCCTCATAAACTACACGAGCGAGGGTTTCGAGTTCCTTAAGCGCCTTATCGGGCAAGGGGATGCTGCGGAGAGCGAGTTCGCTGAGCGACCGGGCGAGGGATTGGGTCTGGCCGCGGAGGCTATTCTTGATCTGCGGGGCTATTTCAAGCAATGGAGCCACCGCAGAGATTTCGTGGTGGGCGAGGATCGACCTCACCATGCGGTCGATGCCGTCGGGGCTCAACTGGTTTCGCTGCTGCCAAAAATAAGTTTGTACTTCCTCGGATATCTCGGCAGAGTAATTTTTCACCTCCTCCGAAGACATAAGGCCCCACTGGGCTCCGTAGCTTCGGAGTTCGAAAACGGCGAGGGCGACACCGTCGTGCTGATCAAGCTTGGCAAAATCGGGATCATCGTTCATGCCGATGCCGTCCCACTGACTGACGACACCACCATTTCGGGTACTCCCCTTTACGGCATACTCGAGATATTCTGCCACAGTGAACTCGCCGCGTGTCACTTTTTCAGTCAGTTCGGGGCGGCGAGCCTCTCCCAATGCGGCGAAGAGCCACGCCAACCAATTCTCGAAATCATTCCTAACGTTCTCATATTCCGCCTGCAGGAATTCTCTCACCTCTGGCCGCAAAGCGGCCAGAATTTCACCGAGCGGATTCCGTGATGCAACGGGAGTCAGATTCTTCGTAAGAATCTGACCCGGAAAGAATTTCCTTGTGACCGGGGTTGCTGCCACGTGGTTGAAGAGCAGCCAGCCATAACCCCATACTTCACGCACCGTTGGCAGATCCGAGAGCAAGTGAATCTGTCCCGACCGGAGGATCTGGCCGTGATAGCCATAGCCATCCTTCGGATACCGCTTCGCCAAAAACCGCTCCGCCAAATGCTTGCCGAATTCATTGGATGCGAGGAAGAGGCGGGCCGACGGGAGTGCATACAATGAGGGTTCGGCGAGGCGTAGAAGGGGGAGGATGCCGCCTACGGGAACGCCTGCGGTGATCTGCGTGTATGGAGATTCCCTATATTTACCTATGGGAGCAGGATCGACCATAAGTTGATTAAATCCGGGAGTGATCTCCCAGCCGTCCTCAGGTAGGAGAATGTCCTCCAGCGTCGTTGTCTTTTCAACGTTGAACGCCTTCTGGGTTTTTTCTGCAAGCTCTGCAAGCTTCATCAACGATTTGATGTCACGCTTACCAGCTTCCCCGGGGAGTATCGCGGCGGGAGTCGAGACAAACTCCGGAATTCGGAACAGTTTCCATTTGCGAGATCCTGCCGCGCCCGCTTCGTTAGTCATGTAGGTCCGACGGTTGGCACTGTCATGCGCGAAGTACAGCTTATCGATCTCTATTTTCGAACCAGTGTCATGGGTGGCCAGGATTTTACCGTATACAAGGGTGCCGATGATGTCACCATTGTCGTCAGTGACGTCCTTCTTCCCGTTGTTCAGAATCTGGTTGTATTCCACTTCCAGTCCCAGGGCGCCGTATTGGTGGTTGGCGGCCGGGTCGATCAGTGCGTGGGCGGTGGAGGTGGATGCCTGGAAGTCGTCGGTGTGATCAGGGGGGACGACGCGGGATTTTTCGTTGACGATCAGTGCGCGCGCATCGGTTGGTGCGATGTCCGGGGTCTTTTTGGACACCTGAGCGTTTTCACTGGTTGCCGAGAGTTCGATCCAGACGACCTGGGGGGCGCCGTCGGTGGTGGTGGGGGCGAGGGCGTAGGCGGCAAAGGCGTGCCCCATGCCGGAGGTGCGCCGCGCCAGGACGAACGCGGTCATGCCGGCACTTGTCAGCTCGTTCGCTACCGCATCCCACGAGTCAACAGTCCGCCAACCTGGTCCGACGGCGAGCAGTCCCTCTTGCGGATGTACGTCCAACACGCTGTCGTCCACAGCATTCGCGGGTGCGATGCCCTGCGGGAAAAGCTTGTCCCGGAAGGCGGCCAACCGCACCAGGCAGTCCTGCTCCGTCATGTCATGCGGCGACAGCGAAGGCTGTCCGGAAGTCCTTGGGCCACCAGTCATCCCGGCCTCATGCCGGCCGGAGACACCCGCGTTCTTCACGAATTCCCGCAGGCCCTCCCAGCCCATCGGCTCCGGACCTGTGCGCGGGGCCACGGATTTCTTGATCTCGGCTTCCCGGGTCGCCGGCGGCACCGGCGGCGGGGTCATCGGCCGGGGCTGCGCGTCATCCGCGGTGCCCTGGTTCTCGGATTCGTCGGTGAGCAGTTGCAGGCCCTGCTGCTCCGCGAGCGGGTGCGGCAGCTCGCGGATCTCCGGTCCCGAACGGAACACGTCCCCGATGGTGGCCAGATCATCGGCGCTGAGCACCGGCCCGTCCTCGCTCGGCTCACCCGCCGTAAGCGAACCGTCGAAGGCGATGGCCTGGGACCAGGGCCGGTCACGGAAGAGGAAACCCGCCGCGAAGTAACGGTCCGGCAACCCGACGAAGTGCAACAACTCATGGAGCAGCCGACCGTCCGTCAACAGACTGCCGTCTGCGCCGACCAGATGCACATCGGTCGTGGTCGTCACACCCGGTTCCCCGTGCACCCGCACCACGTGGTGCGCCCCTTCGGGACTCGCGAGGAACTCCACGTTGAAATGGAACACGCTGCCGCCGGGCAGTTCAAAGCCCGGCGCGTTGATCACCTGCTGCACCGCGGAAGTCATTCGCTCCGTCAGGAAACGGATGTCGTTGTCCGTAACCCCCGGCTCAGGGGCCAGGTGAACTCGTACGGTCGCGTCGCTGATCCACCTCCCGCCGGAGTCCTGGAAACGCCGGGCGTCCAGCCTGATCCGGCCCATCGCGCCCGCCAACCGACCCGGCTCATACGGCCCCGACCTGAGCGGATCAAAACGCTCGGTGTCGATCACCGCCGGCTCCGCCAACTCACGCAAACCCGCCCAGGAGTCGGACCCCAGAGCCACGGACACGCCCGGCACACGGGCAGTCGACCGGGCGTAGGTGGTCTCAGCGGCCGCGGCAGCCGCCTCTATGGGGGGCGCGGCGGGCGAGGTCCAGGCGCCGGGGGTTGAGGCGGACACGGCCGGACGAGTGCTATCGAGCAGCTCCACGGTGAACTTGAGGTTGTTCGCAGCGGCGAATGCCTGCAGGCGGTCACGCTGGACCACGACCCGTTCGAGCTCCTCCGGCCTGTGGGTCAGGACGATGTGGTCGATATGCGACCACTTGATATCGCCGTGAATCTGGGCCTCGAAGTAGCCACGCATGAAGCTGAAGCCGCCGGTGTCCCGCCGCCTCCGGTAGTCCGAGTCGTGGGCGAACTCAGTGGCCTCCGCGAACGCCAGACGCACCTGCGTCTCCATGCCGTGGACGAGCAGCGGCAGGAGATGTTCGGGGCCGGTGACGCTTGCGGCGCCGAGCAGGCCGGCGCTGAAGCTGTCGCAGGGGGTGAAAGTGGCCTGGTTCCGCAGGGCAGGCGAAAGGTGGAACACGGCCGATCCATAGGAATCTGCCCCCCCATGCCGCAGCGGGGACATCAGCGCGGCGTACTTCGGCAGCAGCGCACGGTCCTCGCCCCGCGGAATGAACGCGGGCATAGGGGCCGGCGCCGGCGGACGCCGGAAGGGAATCGCCAGCCTCCGGCGCGGAGCAGGATCAGCGTAGATGCCGCCGGCGGCCGTACTGCGACGGACGGTACTGGCGTACCCCATCGCCTCCTCCGCCTCACCACGGAGTTTGGGGTCGGCCTGAAAGATCGGCTGCGTCTCCCAGGCATTACGAAGGACCACCCCGGAAGTGCTGGTCAGGGCGTCCAGGAGGGTGCGACCGTCCGCGGTCATCGTCTGAAGTCGGACGTTGACCGTCAGGGGCATCTGCCGCAGATAGGTGTCAACCTTGTCGATCAGACCGTCGATGTGCTGATCGCCAAGGGGGTACGCGGCAGCCCACGGCCAACGCCCACTGCGCAACTTTTCGATCAGCGCCGCGCGGTCCGCGTCCGCCGCCTGACGGCCGCGCCGCTCCGCCATGACCATGGCCGCGATCTGCGGCGGACGCAGCGATTTCCACTCGATCCGAGGATGCATCCCCGCAAACAATGCACGGTCCTCTTGCAAGGCGGCCTCCCATCGATTCGAGGTGGCTAGCATCTCCTGGGACGGAACCTGGCCACGGATATTTAGTCTCCGTAGTTCCCGGATACAGTCGATATCAATTTGCAATTCCTTGTCGGAGCGCTGGAAATTGGTATCGCGCAACAGCTGGGCCAGCACCAGGTCCCGACCACTGGGAACCATCGCCTGCACGGCCCGAGGTGCAGAGCCCTCCGCCCCACTGACGGGTGCCGTGAGCGGCATCGGCTCCACGGAGGTCACCTCGCCCGGCGGCACCGTGGAAGGCTCCGGCTCCACATGACGGGTCAGCCCCAGCCACCTGCCCATGCGTCCCGAACCACCCGGCAGCGCAGCGCCCGGCTCGGCCACCAGCTCCACAGCCGGGAGCGGCTCACCGCCGGTGGCCGCATTCCAGTCTGCTTCAGCCGCCTCCAAAACGGCGTCGGAGGTGAGCACCTCCTCCCATGCGGCGAGCACCGCGGTGCCCTCGGCATGGGCGGCGGACTCCACCCCGTCCGCGTGTGACGCGTGCGCATCGTCGAGCGCATCAATAGCCCGGTCCACGTCGCGCTGCGCGTCCGAGAACGCCTGCACCGCCTGCTCCCTCGTCGGCGTCTCGGGCAGCACTGTGAACTCCGCCGCGCCGGTGCCCCGCTCGGGGGCCTTGCCCTGGTCATCGGCCATAACCAGGCCGTCCTGGTTCAAATCCACGGTTGCAGGGGGCACTGCGTCGCGCGCCGCCCCCTGCGCTGAGACAGCCGAGGAGATCCGGGAGCCGATCGTTTTGAACTCCTCTTCCTGTTCCCGGGTCATCTGCGGTTCGTACGTGCGGAGCTGCTCGTGGCGCGCCCGAAGCTGCTCAAGGGACAAGTCGGCTGCCGAATCGCGCAGTTCCGAGAGCAAGCCATTGATCATCGCGTCGTCTACGGAAGTCCTCCACACGTTGATGGTCCCAGCGGATGGGGCGGCGCTCTTTGGGATGAGGCCATGGGCGGCATTAATGGCCTCAAACAGCCGGTCTCGAGCGTCATGGGGAAAAGAGGCCAAGCGCGATGTTGTGTCCCAGAGAGCCTTACCGACTGTACCAGCGAGGGTTTTGAGTTCCTCAAGCGCCTTATCGGACAAGGGGATGTTGTAGAGAGCGAGTTCGCTGAGCGACCGGGCGAGGGATTGGGTGTGACCGCGGAGGCTATTCTCGATCTGCGGGGCTACTTCAAGCAACG
This sequence comes from Streptomyces sp. NPDC054765, assembly GCF_053612065.1. Lineage (NCBI taxonomy): Bacteria > Bacillati > Actinomycetota > Actinomycetes > Kitasatosporales > Streptomycetaceae > Streptomyces > Streptomyces sp. NPDC054765. The sequence continues at coordinate 63,234 of NZ_JBSHBP010000033.1, forward strand.
GAGCCACCGCAGAGACGTCGCGGTGGGCGAGGATCCGACGCACCATGTCGTTGATGCCGTCGGGGCTCGACGAGTTTCGCTGCTGCCAGAAATATGTTTCTGCTTCCTTGGATATCGCGCGAGAGTATTTATTCACCTCCTCCGAAGGCATAAGGCCCCACTGGGTTCCGTAGTATCGGAGTTCGAAAACGGCGAGGGCGACACCGTTGTGCTGATCAAGCTTGGCAAAACCGTCCTGATAGTTCATGCCGATGCCGTGCAGCTGATGAACGACCTTCCTATTTTGGGTACTCCCCGTTACGGCATACTCGAGATATTGTGCCACGGTGAACTCGCCGCGTGTCACCTTTTCAGTCAGGTCGGGGCGGCGAGCCTCTCCGGCGCCTTCGAATTCGGCAAAGAACCGCGACAACGCCGCCTCAAAAGCTTTCCTAATGTTCTCAAATTCCTTCTGCAGGAAATTTCTCACCTCTGGCCGCAAAGCAGCCAGAATTTCCCCGAGAGGATTCCGTGATGCAACGGGAGTCAGATTCTTCGTAAGAAGCTTACCCGGAAAGAATCGCCTTGTGACCGGGGTTGCTGCCACGTGGTTGAAGAGCAGCCAGCCATAACCCCATACTTCACGCACCGATGGCAGATCCGAGAGCAAGTCAATCTGTCCCGACTGGAGGATCTGGCCGTAATGGCCATCATTCAAATACTGCTTCGCCAAAAACCGTTCCGCCAGATACTTGCCGAAGTCACTGGATGCGAGAAAGAGGCGGGCCGCCGGGAGTGCATACAAGGAGGGTTCGGCGAGGCGCAGAAGGGGGAGGATGCCGCCCACGGGAACGCCGACGGTGATCTGTGTGTATGGAGATTGGCTATTTTCACCTAGGGGAGCAGGATCGACGGTAAGTCGATTAAATCCAGGAGTGATCGTCCAGCCGTCCGCACGTAGGAGAATGTCCTCCAACTTCCTCCTCTCTCCAACGTTGAACGCCTTCTGGGTCTGCTCTGCAAGCTTCATCAACGATTCGATGTCAAGCTTACGATCTTCTCCGGGGAATATCGCGGCGGGAGTCGAGACAAACTCCGGAATTGGGAACTTCTGAGGTGTCCAATCATGAGATCCTGCCTCGGCCGCTGCATCAGAATTCATGTAGAGCTGACCGTTGCTGCCTCGCAGGAATTTCCGCGCATCGATCGCTATAAGCGAACCAGATTCATCATGGGTGGCCAGGACATTAACACCGTATTCAAGGAGACGGCGGGCATCATTGTCGTCAGTGAAGACCGTCTCCCCTGCGTTCAGAATGTGGTTGTATTCCACTTCCAGTCCCAGGGCGCCGTATTGGTGGTTGGCGGCTGGGTCGATCAGTGCGTGGGCAGTGGGGGTGGATGCCTGGAAGCCGTCGGTGTGATCAAGGGGGACGATGCGGGCGTTGTTGTTGACGATTAGTGCGATTGCCTGAGCTGGTGCGATGTCCGGGGTCTTTTTGGACACCTGAGCGTTTTCACGGGTTGCCGAGAGGTCGATCCAGGCGACCCGGTCAGGGGCGCTGGCGGGGGTGGGGGCGTCGGCGAGGGCGTAGGCGGCAAAGGCGTGCCCCTTGCCGGAAGGACGCAGGGCCAGCACGAACGCGGTACTGCCGGGACTCAGTTCCTTCGCCAACGCATCCCACGAGCGAACAGATCGCCAACCTGGTCCGACGGCGAGCGGTCCCTTTTGCGGATTCCCGTCCAACACGCTGTCGTCCACAGCATTCGCGGGTGCGATGCCCTGTGGGAAGAGCTTGTCCCGGAAGGTGGCCAACCGCACCAGGCAGTCCTGCTCCGTCATGTCATGCGGCGACAGTGAACCCTGTCCGGAAGCCCTTGGGTCACCAGTCATCCCGGCCTCATGCTGGCCGGAGACACCCGCGTTCTTCACGAATTCCCGCAGGCCCTCCCAGTCCATCGGCGTCGGATCTGTGCGCGGGGCCACGGATTTCTTGATGGCGTCTTGCCAGGTCGCCGGCGGCACCGGCGGCGGGGTTATCGGCCGGGGGCCCCCGGCTTGTTCGTCCGCGCCGTGTTCCGAGACGGAGGCCTGGTCAACCTGTCCGGCGTCGGGGTGGGAGGGCACCGTCGTTCCATCATCGGCCGCAACCAGGCCGTCCTGGTCCAGATCCCTGGTTGCCGGGGGCACTGCGTCGTGCACCGCCCCCTGCGCCGGGACAGCCGAGGGGATCGGGGAGCTGATCTGTTCGAACGCCTTTTGCTGTTCGGGCGTCATCTCCGTTTTGTACGTGTCGAGCTTTTCGAGCAGCTCCTCACGCCGTTCAGGGCGCAAGCCGGCTGCCGGACCGCCCAGCACCGAGAGCAAGCCATTGATCATCGCGTCGTCTGCGGAAGCCATCCGCACGTCGATGGTCCCAGCGGATGCGGCGGCGCTCGCCTGCGGGTCATCCGCGGTGACCGCCACGTCCTCAGCTGCGGGCTGCGGTGGCGGTATCTCACGAGGACTGGTCGTGGTGGCGGGTGCCATCATCCGACGAGGGCCGGTCGGCCGCGGACGAGGACTGGTCGTGGCGGGTACGGCGTCGGAGGTGAGCACCTCCTCACATGCGGCGAGCACCGCGGCACCCCTGACAGGGGCGGCGGACTCCATCCCGTCCACCTCATCTGCGACCTCGCGGATCAGCTCCTTGAGTTCCGCGTCCTCATCCCCTGCGGCCTGCTGGCCATCATTCAAGGTTCGGGGCTTTTCGGCTGCGATGAGGTTATCGGCGGCTATAACGGCCAGATGCAGCCGTGCTTCAGTGTCCGCGGACGAAAGGGCCCAGGGAAATGTCTTGTTTCTGAGAGCCTCATGGACTTCACGAGCGAGGGTTTCGAGTTCCTTAAGCACCTCAGGGGGCAAGGGGATGTTGTCGAGAGCGAGATCGCTGAGCGACCGGGCGAGGGATTGGATGTGCTGGGCTACTTCAAGCAATGGAGCCACCGCAGAGACTTCGCGGTGGGTGAGGATCGACCACGCCATTTGGCGGATGTCGTAGGAGGTCAACGGCTTTCGCTGCTGCAAAAAATAAGTTTGCACTTCCTTCGATATCTCGTCGGAGTATATTTTCACCTCCTCCGAAGACATAAAGCCCCATCGGGCTCCGTAGTTTCGGAGTTCGAAAACGGCGAGGGCGACACCGTCGTGCTGATCAAGCTTGGCAAAATCGGGATCATCGTTCATGCCGATGCCGTCAGACTGACTGACGACACCACCATTTCGGGTACTCCCCTTTACGGCATATTCGAGATATTCCACCACAGTGAACTCGCTGTTCACTGTTTCAGTCAGGTCGAGGCGGCGAGCACCGAATTTGGCGAAGAAGTCCGACAACGCCGCCTCAAAAGCATCCCTAATGTTCTCAAATTCCGCCTTCAGGAATTCTCTCACCTCTGGCCGCAAGGCAGCCAGAATTTCCCCGAGCGGATTCCGCGATGCAACAGGAGTTCGGTTCTTCGCAAGCCCACTCGGATGGAATCGCTTTGTGACCGGATCTGCTGCCACGTGATTGAAGAGCAGCCAGCCGTAACCCCATACTTCACGCACCGTTGGCAGATCCGAGAGCAAGTCAATCTGTCCCGGCAGGAGGTGATATTTCTTCAAATACCGCTCCGCCAATTTCTTGCCGAAGTCCCTGGATGCGAAAAAGAGATCCGGCGAGAATCCATCCATTCGGGTTTCGACGATGCGCAGAAGGGGGAGGATGCCGCCCACAGGAACGCCTACGGTGATCTGCGTATATGGAAATCCCCTATTTTTACCTATGGGCGCAGGATCGACCATAAGTTGCTCAAGTCCGGGAGCGATCTCCCAGCCGTCCGTAGTTAGGAGAATTTCCTTCAACGGCTTCGTCTCTTTAACGTCGAACGCCGCCTGGGTCTGCTCTGCAAGATTCATCAAAGCTTCGATGCCAAGCTTACGATTTTTTTTACGATCTTCTTCGGGGAGTATCGCGGCGGGATGCGAGACAAACTCCGGAATTAGGAACTCCAGAAATTTCCAACTATGAGATCCTGCCGCGTCCGTTTCGTCGTCAATCATGTAGGTCCGACCGTTGGCACTGTCTTGCGCGAAGTGCCGCGTATCGATCTCTATATGCGAACGAGATTCTTTATGAGTGGCCAGGAGATTACCGTATACAAGGGTGCCGATGATGTCACCATTGTCGTCAGTGACGTCCTTCTTCCCGTTGTTCAGAATCTGGTTGTATTCCACTTCCAGTCCCAGGGCGCCGTATTGGTGATTGGCGGCCGGGTCGATCAGTGCGTGAGCAGTGGAGGTGGATGCCTGGAAGTCGTCGGTGTGATCAAGGGAGACGATGCGGGCGTTGTTGTTGACGATCAGTGCGATTGCCTGGGCTGGTGCGATGTCCGGGGTCTTTTTGGACACCTGAGCGTTTTCACTGGTTGCCGAGAGGTCGATCCAGACGACCTGGGGGGCATCATCGGGGGCGCTATCGGGGGTGGGGGCGAGGGCGTAGGCGGCAAAGGCGTGCCCCTTGCCGGAGGTACGCCGCGCCAGCACGAACGCGGTCATGCCGCCACTTGTCAGCTCGTTCGCTACCGCATCCCACGAGTCAACAGTCCGCCAACCTGGTCCGACGGCGAGCATTGCCTCTTGCGGATGTACGTCCAACACGCTGTCGTCCACAGTATTCGCGGGTGCGATGCCCTGTGGGAAAAGCTTGTCCCGGAAGGCGGCCAACCGCACCAGGCAGTCCTGCTCCGTTATGTCATGCGGCGACAGCGAACCCTGTCCGGAAGCCCTTGGGCCACCAGTCGTCCCGGCCTCATGCTGGCCGGAGACACCCGCGTTCTTCACGAATTCCCGCAGGCTCTCCCAGCCCATCGGTTTCGGATCTGTGCGCGGGGCGACGGATTTCTTGATGGCGTCTTGCCGGGTCGCCGGCGGCACCGGCCGCGGGGTCATCGGCCGGGGGCCCTCGGCTTGCTCGTCCGCGCCGTGTTCCGAGACGGAGGCCTGGTCAGCCTGTCCGGCGTCGGGGTGGGAGGGCACCGTCGTTCCATCATCGGCCGCAACCAGGCCGTCCTGGTCCAGATCCCCGGTTGCCGGGGGCACTGCGTCGTGCGCCGCCCCCTGGGCCGGGACAGCCGGGGGGATCGGGGAGCCGATCTCTTCGAACGCCTTTCGCTGTTCGGGCGTCATCTCCGTTTTGTACGTGTCGAGCTTTTCGAGGAGCTTCCGACGCTGTTCAGGGGGCAAGCTGGCTGCCGGACCGCCCAGCACCGAGAGCAAGCCATTGATCATCGCGTCGTTTCCGGAAGCCATCCGCACGTCGATGGTCCCAGCGGATGCGGCGGCGCTCGCCTGCGTGTCATCCCTCTCCGCACGATCGACGTTACCCATGACGTCTCCGTACTTCTCGTGCAGACCTTGCGGATCGGCCGGCTCGTGATCCTCGGAAGGCTCCGTCCGCTGGTGCGGGTCCTGATCGCCCTGCCCGTTGCGGACCGGCTGCTTCCCCTTGTCGCGCTGAACGACTGGGGCAGGCATGCGGGAGGGTTCATCGTGCGGCACCGGTGCGACCGGCGTGTTGCCGCGGGGGGCGGCGGAGTGGATGTACTCGGCGTGCGGGAACAGGTCACGGGCTCGCCGCACCGCAACGTCTGGCGGATTCACCTCCACGCCGGAGGCGATCCACCTGACCCGCCTGGTGTCGTCGCCCAGCGATTCGTGGAACAAGGTGAGGGCTGCGTCCCAGACCGGGATCAGGTGGGCGTTGGGCAGATCCAGAGACTTCACCGTGGTGTCGATGGTCTTCAGCAGCAGCCCACCGGGACGGTTGTGCAGCTCCGAGTGGAGCCCGACGACGATGGATCGCAACGCGGCCGCCAGTCGTTCTGCGCTGACGTGGCGTGTTCCGTCGGAGTATCCGATGTTCCAGCTACCCCGGCTCTCCACCTTGATGGCTTCCGGTGGAATGGACCCCAGCAGGAATCTGTCGCTGGCCTCCCGATTGTCTGATTCGGTATGTCCCAGTGCGGCAGCGAGCCGGTTGAAAAACAACGCATTGGGGCCGGTGCGGTATACAACCTCTCGGGTCGGGTGGTGTACGGCCGGCCATGGCGTCGCCTCCTGGCCGATGACGTCGTCGCTGTACTTCTTCAGCCCCTGGGCACCCAGTCGGAGCAGCTCCGGAAGGGACGCGTGATAGTTCTCTCGGAGCAGGTGGAGATACGACTCGGTGGCCTTGTTCCTGGCGACCGAGATCATGCCCGCGTTGTTCATGGGCCGTGAGTCACGCTGCGGTGCGTCCTGCGCCTGGCGCGGCAGGTCGGCCCGCAGCAGCGCGAACCCGTCAGGTCGCAGGACAGTCTCCCGTACCACCTTCGACAGATCGAAGATTTTATTGTCGCCGTCGCTGTAGACACCTCCGAAGCGGTGCAGGTGCTCGACTCGCGCCATGTCGCTTGCGCTCGCGAGCGATTTGCCGCCGCGGGCTCGCTCGCTGAGCACTTGCGGCTGGAGTGTCATGGGGGTGTCGGCGTTGTAGATCTCGTCTTCGTTGACGAGAAAGAGGTTCTGGATCCCCTGTGCCCACTCCAGCATGTTCCTGACCTGTACCTGCCGCTCCGTGGCGGTGCTGGGGTCGAACGAGCCGCGGACGGCCTCGAACTCGGCACGTGTGACGTCGGTCCAATGGATGACGTGCCATCCGGTGTTGAGCCGCGCCGCCTCCGCGATATTCGCGCGAAATTCGGTACGCGCACCGTGCTCGCCGTCGTCGAAGAGCACGCCATACCACACGCTGTGCAGCAGCTTCGGCGCCTTCTGACTCTTGACGCCGAACCCGGAGGAGCGTGAAGCGCTGGCACCGACCACGACGGTGCCCGGCCTGCGGGCCAGGAACCGGGGCTCCAACTGCGCCGCTGTGGGCGCACCTGGTTGTCCCATGTCGAGCCGTGCGAAGAACTCCGTGCGCTGATCGGCGTGGAGGGCAGAGAATTCGTACCTCCTCCCGCCTGGGCGCATGAAGTCGGGAGCCGACCTCGGCTGCCGTACCCCGAACGGATCGCCGCCGAACGTGTCCCTCCGGCCGGGGGACATGTGTGACCGGAGTTCCGAAACGGCCCGAGCCACCGCGGGCAGCGACGACGTAGTAGAACGGGGCGCGGTCAACTCGCGGACCGCACGGCCAAGGGAGCTTCCGCCCAGCAGCCCGGGCTTCTCCCTCAATTCCTCCTCGTTCGGCGGCGCAAAAGTCACCCCCCGATCCAAGCCCGCCGTCGCCTTTTGGGTCTCGTCCAGTCGCTGTTCGGCAGCGGCAAGTTGCGCCCGGGCCTCCCCGAGCCGACCGGTAGAACTGTCCCCACCACGCGCATTGATCGCGTCCAGGACTCCCTGAGCGTGGGCGCGCTCCATGATCGCCCGGCGATACCACTCCCAGGCCTGCTCCTCTCGGGGCACCGTTGTTCCATCATCTGTGAACTCCGCCGCGCCGGTGCCCCGCTCGGGGGCCTTGCCCTTGTCGGCTGCTCCCTTGGCGGGTGCGTCCTCCGCCTGTTGCTTGTCGATCGACGCCCAGCGCGTGCGGTTTTCGGTGGCAGGCGTCGATTCCCGTCCGCGCTCCGGTGAGCCGGTTCCCTCCGCCGCCGCCTTGTCCTTCGCCCACTGCTGCGCCCGGAGAGTTTCCTGGGCTTGCTTCAGGCCGGCGTTCGCGTCCCGCTGCTCCTGCGTGGCTGAGTCGTGGCTCTCATCGGCCTTTTTGAGCTCGGTATGGGCTTGCTGTGCGGCCTCTTGGGCTGTTTTGGCTGTCTCGGCTGTCGCTGCGTGTGCCTTGGCCGAGGTGCGTGCCGTTTTTTCCGCGGTCTGCGCGTCGCGCAGTGTTTCCTCGTTGGGCGTCTTTTGGAACTGCTCGTACTTGGTGTCCGCGGTGGCGCGGTCGGCTGCGGCCTTTGCAGCGGGTGCCTTCTCGTCGGCGGTCGCCCTTTCGGCTGCTCCCCTGGCGGTCTCGGCCCTCGCATGTGTGGCGCGCCACTTCAAGAAGGCCGTGTCGGCGGCCGCCTTCTTCTCCTGCGCTGTCCTTTCCGCAGCGGAGTGCGCCTTGGCTTCGTCACTGCTGGGCCGCTGAGCAGGCTCAGGAGTGCGATTTTCCCAGCGCGTGCGGTTTTCGGTGGCAGGCGTCGATTCCCGTCCGCGCTCCGGTGAGCCGGTTCCCTCCGCCGCCGCCTTGTCCTTCGCCCACTGCC
>NZ_JBSHBP010000033.1:71563-91425 GCF_053612065.1 Streptomyces sp. NPDC054765
TGGCCGAGGTGCGTGCCGTTTTTTCCGCGGTCTGCGCGTCGCGCAGTGTTTCCTCGTTGGGCGTCTTTTGGAACTGCTCGTACTTGGTGTCCGCGGCGGCCCGGTCCGCCTCGGCCTTTGCAGCGGACGCCTTCTCGTCGGCGGTCGCCCTTTCGGCTGCTCCCCTGGCGGCCTCGGCCCTCGCATGCGTGGCCCGCCACTGCGAGAACGCCCTCCTGTCGGTCACCTCCGTCGCCTGCGCCGTCCTCTCCGCAGCGGAGTGCGCCTCGGCCGCGTCACCGCTGGGCCGCGGAGCAAGCTCAGGAGGGTTCCTGTCCCATTGCCTGCGGGTATCGGTGAAAGCATCCGATTCCCGTCCGCGCTCCGGTGAGTTTGTTCCCTCCGGGGCCTCCCGATGGACTGTCCCACCGTCCAGCCTGTGACCCTCACCTGAAAACGCCTGGAAGGTGGCGGCGTCTGCACTGGCTGCGCCGTGTCCGGGTTGGTGTGGCTCGGTCATTGTGGAGCTGCCCGTGTCGCGTTGGCTCGTTCGCAGCTGCTCGCTGGTGATCCCGCCACCCGTGCTGTGCGCATGGGGGTTCGGGTCGGCGGCCGGGTCCTTCGAGAGGTCGGAGGTGTCGGCCGAGTTGTCGGACTTGTCGTGCGGAGCCGTCGTCGTCCGGTCGCCCCGGCCCTCGTCGGACGGGAGCGCCGGGCTCTTGTCCGGGGCCTTCGGCTGGGCATTCCCATCGCTCAGCTTGTGTCCCGTACCTGGGAACGCATGGGGGGTGGTGGCGTCTGCAGGGGTCTCCGGGTGGGCTGGCTTATCGCTCAGCTTGTGACCTGCACCTGGGAATGCATGGGGGGTGGTGGCGTCTGCAGGGGTCTCCGGGCGGGCTGGCTTATCGCTCAGCTTGTGACCCGTACCTGGGAACGCCTTGGGGGTGGTGGCGTCTGCAGGGGCCTCGGGGTGGGCTGGCTTATCGCTCAGCTTGTGACCCGTACCTGGGAACGCCTTGGGGGTGGTGGCGTCTGCAGGGGCCTCCGGGTGGACGGTCCTACCGCCCGGCGTGTGACCCTCACCTGGAAACACCTTGGGGGTGGTGGCGTCTGCGCTGGCTGCGTCGTGTCCGGGTTGGTGTGACTCGGCCATTGTGGGGTTGTCCGCGCCGCGTTGGCCCGTTCGCGGCTGCTCGCCGGTGATCCCGACACCGGTGCTGTGCGCATCGGGTTTCAGGTCGAATAGCTTCTTGAACGCCTCTTTCTGTTCGAGTTTCTGTTCGGGCGTCATCACATCTTTGTACTTGCCGAGCAGCTCCTCGTGGATCTTCAGACGCTGTGCAAGGGGCAAGTCGTCATTGCGCACCCACTTGAGCAAGCCAGTGATCTTCGAGTCGTCTACGGAAACCCTCCACACGGGGACGGGCTCAGCGGATGCGGCGGCGCGATGGGAACCGATCCCAGGGTTCAGGTCACGAGAGGCGCCCGACGGCTTTGTCGGTTTCGGTGCCCGCTTGAATATGTTGGAGAACGCGCTCTTGTTCTTGGGCGTGGCGCCGGGAGAGGTGTGAGGGGTGGTCTCCCCGTCGACGCGGATGCCCTTGGTTCCGGCTGCATCTGTGTGGGGGACTGACCGCTCTCCCCCGACTCCGGCCGTGTCCGGGCTGGGCGGCTCATCCCACGGGGTCGCGGACGAGGTGTCCTTCACATTGGACATTTTGCTGTACTTGGCCGTGTCGATGACCGGGACGTCGGGATCTGTGTGCTCGTGGACCTCCTTGTCGACGCGGATGCGGATGGGTCCTGCATCTGCGAGAGGGGCTACCCACGCTCCATCGGTCTCGAGGAGCTGCACCCGCTCCAGATGGTCCTCCGCCAAGGACAACCTTTCCTTCGCGGTCTCCAGGTCGGCCTCGGCCTTATCTGCATCGAGTTGGAGTTTCTTTGCCTCCGCCTCGGCTTCTGTTGCCTTCTCGCGTGTCGCTTCAGCTTTGAGGCCCGCCCGCTTCTCCGCCTCCTTGAAATTGTGCGGCTCAATTCGCTGCTGGTGCCTGTCGGCGATCTCCTGGAGGTTCTTCGCGGCATACTCGTCGGCGTTGGCGTTCTCCCCCTTACGGGCCGCTCTCTTCCACGCGGTGTCCGCTTTACTGCGCGCCGTCGCCTCGGCGGTCTCCTTCGCGTTCAGATTGGCCCGAGCCGCCTTCGCTTCGGCGATCGCGACCGCCCTAAGCTCCTCGTGGCGGCCTGCCGACGGGGCCCGGCCCCCGTCCACCGTCCCCTTCGCCGCATTCGCATCGGCCTTGTCCGTGGCCGACCGGACGGAGTGGGACGACTTGTTGCCCGCCGTCCGCGTCGGATCAGACTGACGAGTCGGCCGTTCAGGCTGCTGCCGCTGCCCCGCCGTCCGATTCGGATCAGGCTGTGCCGAACGCGCCTCGGAGGCCACCGGTCCCGAAGCGCCGGTGCCCTCGGTCGCCGTGTCTTCGGGACGCCGGGAAGACGAGCCCACGGCCCGGTTCCCGCCTGTGGTCGGGGCCGTCTCCGGGGACCGCTCCCCGGCGTTGCCCTTGCCGGTCGCGTTCGACCGTGCCTTCCCGGGCGCCGGCACCGCGCTGTCGCCACGTGCCGTTCCACGGTGGCCTATCGCCTCGGAACTTGTACCGGGGCGCGCCTCGCCCACCTTCCCACCGGGCCCCGGTCGGCCTTCGGCAGTCGTGTCACGACGCGGCCCGGCCTCGTCCGCCGTACGTTCCTCGTGGCGGCCTGCCGACGGGGCCCGGCCCCCGCCCACCGTCCCCTTCGCCGCATTCGCATTCGCATTCGCATCGGCCTCGTCCGTGGCCGACCGGACGGAGTAGGCCGTCTTGTTGCCCGCCGTCCGATTCGGATCAGGCTGTGCCGAACGCGCCTCGGAGGCCACCGGTCCCGAAGCGCCGGTACCCTCGGTCGCCGTCTCCTCGGGAGGCCGGGAAGACGAGCCCACGGCCCGGTTCCCGCCTGTGGTCGGGGCCGTCTCCGGGGACCGCTCCCCGGCGTTGCCGTTGCCGGTCGCGTTCGACCGTGCCTTCCCGGGCGCCGGCACCGCGCTGTCGCCACGTGCCGTTCCACCGTGGTCTATCGCCTCGGAACTTGTACCGGGGCGCGCCTCGCCCACCTTCCCACCGGGCCCCGGTCGGCCTCCGGCAGTCACCCCACTATGCAGCCCGGCCTCGTTCGCCGCCGCGTTCCCCGGGTCCTGAGCGCCTCCTCGGGTGGCAGGCCCGGAGTGCTCGGTTACCCGAGGCACACTCCCACCGGGCCCCGGTCGGCCTGCGGCAGTCACCCCACCATGCAGCCCGGCCTCGTTCACCGCCGCGTTCCCCGGGTCCTGAGCGCCGCCACGGGTGGCGGGCCCGGAGTGCTCGGCCACCGGAGGCAGAGCCCCAACGGAGCCAGGGCGGGAACCGCCCACCCCCGGCGTCCCGGGCCGTTCCGCCCCCGGGGGCACGGCCGTCCGTCCGCTGCCCTCCGCGGAGTGGGGAACGGAGTTGACCCCGTTCGGCGACGCCGGGGGATCTGCCTTGTACCCTCCGCGGGGGCCGTCCGCAAGGGGCGTGGGTACCTGCTCACCCGCGGGGCCGGGCCTGACGTCGGCAGGGCCCATCGGCCGGCCGTTGACGGTGAGGCCGCCGGTGCGGGGGAAGCCGCCGGCGTGGGGGAGGTCGCTCCCGGGCAGTCCGGGGCCGGAAACGGACACGTGGCCGGCACCGCTGAGGTCGGGGTGAGCCACGGTGTTCGTCCCCGCGCCACCCGTGTTCTGCCAGGAGTCGGCGGAGGGAAAGCCTTTGGTGCCCGCCCCGGTGAGGTCCCCGTGCTTCCACCAGGAGTGCAAGCCGGCCCCGGCACCGCCTGCTCCGCCCAACGCCATGACGAAGGCCTCGTCGCGCCAGTCGATGTTCGTCGGCAGGTGTGCGACGGCGTTGGCCAGAGCCTGGCTGAGCACGTCCACGCCGAGTTCGATCGCGGCGGCGCCGGCGGCCTCAGCGGCGACGAAGGCGATATTCGAGGCGAGGCTGGTCAATCTGCCGAGCAGGCTGCCGATCGCGGTCATTATCCAAGCGAGGAGGTTCCTCAAAAGGGCCAGTATGGGCGCCAGTAGTGCGCCGAGCCCCATCGTCAGGAAACTCAGGAGGAAGCCGAAGACGGTGGCGAGAAGGCTCGCCAAATCCTCCTTCTCCATCTGTTTCTCGGCTTCCACCATCTGGTCGGCGTAGGCGTTGATCGCCTCGCCGATCTTCCAGCAGGTGTTGCACAAGGGCATGGTCTGGACCACGAAGTTCGTCATCGCCAACTGAGCGGTGCCCGAGGCGTCGCCGTGCCACGCGACCTGGGACTGCGACGCGTTCGAGATGGCCTCGAGACGTTCGTACATGGTGTCGCCGAAGGCGATCCACTTGTTGCCGAGGTCGTAGATGGGGCCGACGTCGAGGCCCAGATCGGGAAGCCATTGTGTTGACACTCGGAAGTCGCCTGCCTCAGTCCAGTGGCCTCAGCGACCACGTCCACACCCATTACCTGTGTCGCCGTCGTCCCACCGTGCCGACAACAGCCGGCGGGACGGAGGTCGTCAGACGCTGCCCACGGGGTCCTCGGCCAGCGCCGACTGGACCAGCACCGACGGCCTGCGCCGCCGCACCAGTACGCCTCGTCCGGGCGGCCTCGGCATGGCCCGCTGGTCGCCGAGGACGACGCCCTCCTTCGGGTTGCCGGACAGGACGAAGCCGCCCGCGCCCAGTTCCTTCATCCGAGCGAGCAGCGGGTCGGTCATCAGCGACCGTCCGGTCCCGCCGACACGCTGGGAGAGCACCACGTGGAAGCCCAGGTCGCGCCCCTGGGCGAGGAACTCGGCCAGGGCGGCCAGGGGGCCGCGTGCGCCGGACGCGCCGGCGACCAGGTCGTAGTCGTCCACCACGAGATACAGCTCGGGGCCGCTCCACCATGAGCGTTCCCGCAGTTCGCGGCCGGTGATGTCCGGCGGGGGCATCCGCTCCCTGAGTTTGTCGGCCAGTTGGGCCGCGAAGGTGGCCGCGGAGACCGCGTCGCCCGCTTGTGCGGCGAGATACTCCTCCGGCACCGCGTCCATCAGGCTGCGCCGGTAGTCGACGACCAGGAAGCGCGCCTCCCACGCGGACTGCCGCTCGGCCAGGCCGCGCATCCACATCCGCAGGAAGCTGGAGCGGCCGGACTCCCCGTCGCCCAGCACCATGAAGTGCGGGTCGCCTGCGCACAGATCCAGGCCGACGGGTGCAAGGTTCGTCTCGCCGATGCCGATGAGGACTTCCGTCGGTGTCACGGTGCGGTCCGGGTCTCCGAGTGTGTCGGTCGCCCGAAGCTCGCCGGGGCGTACGAGTTCGGGCAGGACGCGCAGTGGCGGTGCGGGCTCGCCCCGCCACTGTTCGGCGAGGCCGACGATGATCGTCTCCTGGGTGCCTGTCCTGCCCTTGAGGTCGCCGTAGGCGTCCAGTTGAGGCAGGGCGGTGTGGAAGAGCAGCCCGGGCGCCACTACTCCGCGGCCGGGCACCGTGCCCTGCAGGGTACGTGCGATCTGGCGGTTGACCTCGGACTCCGCGGGGTCGTTCAACCGCAGCTCCAGACGGGACTGGATGGTGTCCCGCAGGTTCATCCGGATGTCGGTCCAGCGACCCACCGTCAATATCAGGTGGATGCCGACGCCGAGGCCACGGACGGCGATGTCGGTGAGGGTGGCGTCCGCGTCGTCCACCGTGGTGCGTACCGCACCCCAGTTGTCGACGACGAGAACGATGTCGGCGGCGCGGGTGCCCTCGGGGAGCGAGCCCTCGTCGCGCATCCGCCGGAAGTCGGCGACGGATCCGATCCCCAGCTCGCGGAAGAGCCGCTCCCGGTGTTCCACCAGGAGGCCGACCTCGGTGAGGGCGCGGCGGGTGCGCTCCAGGTCGTGACGACCGGCGACACCGGCGACGTGTGGCGCGCGTTCGAAGGCGTGCAGCGCGCCGCCGCCGTGGTCGATGCAGTAGAACTGCAACTCGTCCGGGGTGTGCGTGAGCATGGCGCTGAACAGCGTGGTGCGCAGCAGTGTGGTCTTGCCGGTCTGGGGGGCGCCGACCAGGGCGACGTGTCCCTCCTTGCCGGCGAGGTCGAGGACCAGCGGGCGCTGCTCCTGGTGGGTAGGCAGGTCGATCATGCCGATCGGGAACTGCAGCTGTCCTCTCGACGGCCACAGGGTCGCGGAGAGGCCGCGCTTCTGCTTCACCGCGGATACCGGACCGACCAGCGCGTCGAGGGAGAAGCGGGCCGGCAGCGGCGGGAGCCAGACCTGGTGGGCTGCCTCTCCGTAGCGCTTCAGCTGCTCGACAGCGACCGCCATTTCGGTCGGGCCGCCCAGCACCGGCGCCGCGACGGTGCGTGACTGCTCCGCGGCGGCCTCGTCCGGATCAGGGGCCGTCCGCAGGCCGAAGGGCCTGGGGACGGTCGGCCGTTCCGCGGATGCCGCGGCGAACTGCGCGGGGTCCTGATAGGAGCCGGAGACATGTGCGGCACGGAAGCGCTCGTAGAGTGTCTCGTCGACCTTGAGGTAGCCGGAGCCCGGTATCGGAGGCAGCCGATAGGCGTCGTCGGTGCCGATCACCGTGCGACTCTCGGCGGCGCTGAAGGTACGCAGGCAGATACGGTAGGACAAATGCGATTCCAGACCGCGCAGCCGCCCCTCGTCCAGCCGCTGGGTGGCCAACAGCAGGTGCATGCCCAGGCTTCGGCCGACCCGTCCGATCTGCACGAACAGGTCGATGAAGTCCCCGCGCTGGGACAGCAGCTCGCCGAACTCGTCCACCACGATGAGCAGGTACGGCAGCGGTTCCAACGGTTTGCCGTGTACGTCGGTGCCGCCGGCGGCCTGGCGGAGCTGGTAGGCGTGTACTGAGTCCAGGTTGCCGGCGTCCCGCAGCATCTTCTGGCGGCGCTGCTGCTCGCCGTGCAGCGCGGCGCGCATCCGGTCGACCATGGCGAGGTCATCGGCGAGGTTGGTGATCAGGCCTGCGACGTGCGGCAGTTCGGTGACTCCGGCGAAGGTCGCACCGCCCTTGAAGTCGACGAGCACGAAGCCGAGTTGTTGCGGGGAGTGCCGCATGGTCAGCCCGGTGACCAAGGCGCGCAACAGCTCGCTCTTGCCGGAACCGGTGGCGCCCACGACCAGCCCGTGCGGCCCGTGTCCGCCCTGGGCGGACTCCTTCAGGTCCAGCACCAGGGCCTCGCCGTTGCCGTCGACACCGATTGGCAGGCGCAGCAACTGCTCGTCGCCCGGTTGCAGCCAGCCCTCCCGGGGGTCGAGCGTCGCGAGGTCCGGGCAGCCCAGCATGGCCGGCAGGGAGACGGTGCGGGCCAGTACCTGCTCGCGCTCGCCCGAGAGCCGCAGCGGTGTCAGCGCGCGGGCGATCTGCCCGAACAGAGCCGGATCGGCGGTGTCGAGCCGGGAGTCCTCCACCGGGCTGCGCAGCACCGGGTACGGACCTTCGAGGGACAGCGCTCCGTCGGCCTCGACCCGGGCCCGCAGGTCGACCCGGCCCGGTTCATCGCCCTCCCTGGCGACCAGCGTGACCACGTGGATGCCGAAGTCCGCGCCGGCGATCTCCAGCAGTGAGGTCATCAGTGCGGACGACGCCCAGTCGGCCCTGGGACTGAAGTCGTCCAATACCACCACCAGGTGCTGCGCAGGGCCCGAGTTGCGTGCGGCGCCGAGACGGACGCCGCGCTCGGCGCGGTCGTCGAGGGCCCGTTGCAGTTCCTGTTCGAGGAAGTCGGCGACGTCGTAGGGGTCCTCGGCGACCAGCGCCACCACACCTGCCTCGCCGGCGGCGTCCGGCTCGTACGTGTGGGGCAGCCACTTGGTCCATTCCCAGTGCTCGGCAGCTCCGCACACCACCAGCCGCACGTCATCCGGCGCGTGCAGCACCGCGAGCTGGCCGAGCAGGGCGCGCGCTGCCTGCCGGGTCCGGTCGACGGGCCCCAGCAAGCTCAGCACACCGGCCCTGGACAGATCGACCCAGGCGGTCTGGCGGTCCACCCGAGCATGTTCGCGGACGAGTTCCTCGGCGGCTCGGCGGGAGCGCGGATCGTACTCGACTGTGGGGTCACCGCGCCGCGGGAGCGACACCTGGACGGCCAGCGGTCCGGAACCGGTGCCGAGGCGCAGCTTGAGGAAGTCGTCGTCGGCCATGCGGCGCTCCCAGACCCGGCGGCGCCCCGTGGCCAGGGCCCAGAGCCGTTCGGGGCTGGGGTGGCGCCAGGCCGCGGCGGCACGCTGCTGGGCGGCGACGGTGATCGCCTGCTTGCGTGTCTCGGCCAGGTACTCCAGGTAGCGCTTGCCCTGGAGATTCTTGGTCCGCCGGTTGCCCTTGCGTATCTGCAGGCGGACCACGGCGGTGACACCCACGGAGACCACGACGAAGCTGATGCCGAGTACGGTCATCCACACCTTGCCGTAGGTGACCATGTACGCGGCCATGCTGACACTGCTCAGCAGGGGCAACAGCAGCATCAGCCAGCTCGAGCCACCGGTGTTGTTGTTGTTGGGCAGCTGCGGTGGCGCGGAGAGCGCGAGCTTCGTCTCCGGCACGACCGGCGGGATGATCCGCGCGGGGCGGTGGTGGGCGATCCGGCTCATCGGACGGAGCCTGCCGAAGTCGGCCCGGTGGACCGCGGGGGGTGGGTCGGGCTCACGCCACATCCCTTTCTACTGGTGACGCCGTCATGGGAGCGACGCTTGAGGCGCCCCGGTCGGGCCCGGGGCGCCTCAGAAGGTCTCGGTGATGGCTGTCTGCGTGGTGTCCGTCACGCTGGTGCCGGAAGTGGAGGAGCCCGAGGAGTATGCGGGGAGGAACTTCCTGAACATGTTGACCAGCGCTTCCTCGGTCCCGTCAAAGGCGTCGGCCGCGGCCTGGGTACCGTCGGCCATCGCGTTGAGGGCCCCCGAGTCCGGATTCTTTTCCGTGCCGAAGAGTTCGACCATGAGGTTCTTCCAGCGGTGGGCGAAGTCCTGCACTTCGTCCGAGGTCGTCCCGGCCCAGCCGACTGGGAGGTTGAACAGTGTGTCGGTGATGATCTGCACGCTGTCGGCGACGTCTCCGGCGAACCTGTACAGATTCTTCGCGTGGGTCGTGAGGGCGCCCGGGTCAACCGTGATGACCGCGTTGTCGTAGTTGGTGCTCAGTTGATTCATCGTCGCCTTCCTGGTTCACGAGGGACCCCGGACAGCGTTCCCTCAGATATGCCACTTCTGGTTCGAGGTGCCTGCGCAGGGCCACAGCTGAAGGTGGGTGCCGTTGTTCGTCTTCTTGTCCTTGGCATCGACGCAGCTGTTCGCGGCCGGGTTGACGATGTCGTGCGCGGCGTTCAGCTGGAACTTCTGGTTCGCCCCGCCGTTGCACGGTTCCAGTGTGATGGCCGAGCCCTTGCCGGTGCCCGCGGCAGTCATGCACATGTTCAGCGTGCTCCACGTACCGTCCGAGTTGGCGGACCAACGTTGTCCGGGCCGATTGCCGCAGTCCCAGATGTCGATCGACGCACCGGCCCGTTCGGCGTTGCCGACGACGCTGATGCAGCGCTGCGAGGCGTAGCCGACGACCGTGTACGTCTGAGGCGACGCGGGGTTCTTACCGGAGGGCACGGGCCGCCGCGTTGTCGGGCTGTCCGCCGTCATCGGTGTGCCCGGCACCGCCGTCATCGGTGTGCCCGGCACCGGCTTCATCGGTGTGCCCGGCATCAAACTTGTCGCGTCCGGCGAACCCGGTGGCCTCGCGTCCCGCCGCGGCGTGGACGGATTCCCAGGGTCGCGGCCGTGACGGGGGGACGCACTGGGTGCACCGGTCCCCGTGGAGGCGCCCGCGGCTGACATGGATTTCGGGGACGGGCCATGGAGCGAGTGGACCAGCGCTCCGACGCCGAGCGCGGCACCGGCCAGCACCACCACGCCGGCCGTGGCGGCCATCACGCGGCCACCCACCGAGAAACGGCCTTCTTCGGCCGGCTCTCTGTCCTTCATGTGGCCGGTCAGTGCGTCGGAAAGACGTCGTCCCATGTTCTTCCTGCCCGACTCGCCGGAGGACGGTTCACGCACAGCTGAAGACTCCCTCATGATGCGATTGGGGTGGCGGGGGACGGGCGATCCCGTGTCCCCACTGCGATCGGACGCTACGGATCGTGCTGTGCCCGACCGAACGCGTCTGCGGCAAAGGACGATCCCTCTGTCCTTTCCGGCAGTCGTGCCCTCGGGAGGCCGACGCGGCCGTGTCGGTCTGACAGGCTGATGCGGTGTCGGCGTCGAGCCGTTCCGGCCTGTCGGCACGTCCCCCAGTTCGGGCCCTCCTCCGACGGGCGTGGCCCGGACCTCTGCAGATCCTTGTGGCAATCCACGGAGCCCGAAGAGGGACCACAGATCCCTGAGGAAGCGAGTCAGACAGCTCATGGTCACGAATGGCACCGGTAACGCCACCGCTGGTGGCGTCACCTACCGGGTCACCCCCGAGTACCTTGCGCACGCCGCGGCGAGCTGCCAGAGCACCGCAAGCGATATCGATACGATCCTCGCCCAGATCAAGACGTACGTCGTGAACCTGGAGTCGGTGTGGCAGGGCATAGCCCACAACCAGTTCCAGGCCCTCATGGCGGACTACGACACGTACGGCCGGATGCTGCACGAGGCTCTGACCGGAATCGGCTCCGGCTTGCACGGAAACTACGTCAACTACGTGGATTCCGAACAGACCAACATCAACAGCCTGGTTGCGGTGAACGGGAGCATCCCGGGCAAGTCCACTCTCGCCAATTTCTCCTGACTCGAACACCCTGAAACGCCTCGAACGAGTCAGTTCACGGAGGTAGACATGAGCAATGTCGATGGCACGACCATCTACGTAACCGGAGAACTCGGGGGCGCGGGCGCCTGGATGAACGGCATGGCCGAACAGGCAACGGGCGAGCTGGAGAACCTCCGGAAGCTGCTCGCACCGCTGCAGGAAGCATGGGCCCAGAGCCAGGCGGCCGACTACTACCAGGGCCTTCAGCAAGAATGGAACATGGCCGCGGAGGGCCTCTTCGGCCCCGACGGCGTAATGGGCCGCATCGCCCACGCGATGAACGTCAACTGGTCCAACTACGAAGAGGCCGAATGGGCCAACGTCTCGACCTGGAAGCACACATGACGTCGCGCCCCGCACTCCCGGCCGCCGCCTGCCCTGCGGCCGGCAGGCGGGACCGGAGGGAAAGGAACGAGCCGGGTGGCCGATGAACACTGCCGGGTCACGGTGGTGGGAGAGCGTAAGCGGGTGGATCTCGCGCTCCCGGCGCAGGCCCCGATCGCGCAGTACATCCCCGAGCTGACCCGATTGTGCGACCAGCCCGACAGCGAGGTGTTGCCTGCCGCCTGGTCGCTGGCGTTGCCCGGCAACCGGCCGTTCGCCCCGGGCGGTTCGCTGGACGCGGCAGGTGTCGTGGACGGCGCCGTGCTCTACCTGCGTGACGTTGTCGAAGGCGAGATGGACAGCCCCGTCGTGGCGGAGGTGGAGGAACTGGTCGAGCAGGCCGGTGGTGGCAACCGCCTGTGGAACGGCCGCAGTCGCGCGGTGAGTGTGCTCGCCTGCGCCCTCCTGGCGCTGTTGACCGGGATCGTCGCGCTGGCGGTAGGGATGCCCGCAGCGAACTCGACGGTCGGCACGGCCGCGATCGTGCTCGGATGCGCGCTGCCGCTGGCGGCCTGGGCCGCGCGACACAAGGAGTGGCCGGTCTCCGGCGCCGTGCGGCTCGCGTTCGCGCTGGCCGCGTGCCCCCTGCTTGCGCTCGCCGGGTACGAGTGGGCAGCGGCGGGCGGGGTGGGATCAGCGGCCGGCCTCGCGGTGTCTGCGGCGGCGGGAGTGAACGTCGGCGCACTGCTGGCACTGGGAACCGCCCCGCGGACGGTGACGGTCACGGTGGAACTGTTCGCGGTCGTCACGCTGCCCGTCGCTGTGCTGCTGTTCGCCCTTCGGGCGAACAGCGTGGAACAGGCAGCCGTCGTCGCGGTGGTCGCCTTCATGGTGCTGTCCGCCGCGCCGGCCTTCGCGGGGCGCCTCGCGACGCTGTTCCCGATGGCGCACGGTCCCGAAGGCGCCGGCGACGCCGAAAAGGATGTCACCGCCGCGGTCCAACGCGGTCAGCGCACCTTGGCGGCGCTCACCATGCTGCCCAGCGCCCTGATGACCGGCTGCCTCGTCCTTCTCGGTTCGTCCGGCAACCGGTACGCGCTCGGGCTCACCGGCTGCCTGGCCATGGCCCTGCTGCTGCGGGCCGGTGCGGTCCGGCTGGTCTCCGGCGTGTTGCCGGTGCTCTTCGCCGGCGTGTGCGGTGTGGGGACGCTGGCCCTACGGCTGCCGTACTACGCCCCGGTGCCGGTCTGGGCAGGGCCGTCGGCGGCACTGCTCGCGGGAGTGGTGCTGCTGGGCACCGGGGCCGTGCTGGTATACCGCGGCGAGGAGTCGGTCGCACTGCGCCCGGCGTGGATGAACCGGTTGTCCGGGTGGCTGGGCCTGCTGAGTGTGCCGCTCGCGGTGGCGGTGTTCGGCTTGTTCGACTATCTGGTGGGAGCGGGCGCCAAGCTGTGATCACCGGGTCGGACAGCGAACGGCGGGACCGGTGGGCATGAAGGTTCCATGGCAGCGTGTTTCGCCGACCGCGTGGGGCGCGTACCGCACCATCGGCGCCGCGGCACGCGCGGCCGCCGAGGGCAGCACGGTATCCGTGCAGCCGGGCGAGTACCAGGAGACGCTGGTACTCGACCGGAACATCACCGTCGTCGCGGAGAAGGGTCCGGGCACCGTACGGTTGGTCGCCGTGCGGGGGGCCGCTCTCACCGTGCACTGCGGCGACGCCCTGGTGCGGGACCTGACCATCGAGGCCGTCACCGAGGACGAGCCCGCGGTCCTGGTACGCGGCGGATCACCCGTACTCGAAGGCTGCCGGATGGAGAAGGGCAGGCTGGAGATCGCCGGCGACGGCGCCCCGGTATTGCGCTCCTGCTCGGTGCGGAAGGCGTCGGGAGTCGGCATCCACCTCACCGCGGACACCCGTGCGACCCTCCAGGACTGCTCGGTGAGCGACGTACGCGGCGACGGCGTCACGGTGGACTGCGCCGCCCAACCTGACGTCGTCGGCCTCGTGGTGGACGGCGTCGCCGGGCGCGGCCTGCAGATCACCGGCGCCGCCGGCGGTCTGTTCGTGCGATGCGAGCTCTCCGGTACCGGAGGGGCGGGCATCGAGGTGACCGGTGGCGCCCGACCTCTGCTGCGCGAGTGCCGTGTGCACGAGACCCAGGCCGAAGGCATCCGCGTGGAAGTGGCACCTCAGGCAGCCGGATCCGGGCGCACTACCGATTCCAGGACCCCACCGGACGCGGCGGGCTCCTCGGGCGGGGACATCGCGGGTATCCGCTTGGAGCGCTGCGACATTCGGCGCACCGCTGCCGCCGGGATCGCCGTCAGGGGCGAGGCGGATGTCATGGTGCTGGGCTGTCGGGTGGACCAGGCGCAGGGCGCGGGAGTCCTCGCCGCCGACGACTGCCGGCTGCGGATCGAGGACGGCAGGATCACCAACGCCGCCACCAGCACCCTGGCCGTCTCCGGTCAAGCCCACGTCACCGCGGTCCGCAGCACGCTGGCGCAGTCGAAAGGCAACGGCCTGTACGCATCCGGCCGGTGCGACGTGACCCTGAACGACTGCGTGGTGGAGGACACCGCGTTCACCGCCGTGCACTGCGGTGAACGGGCGAGGACACAGCTACGGGACTGCCGGATCCGGCAGTGTCCGGAGCACGGCATCCACGTGATCGAGGACGCCTTTTTGTGGGCAGAGGACGTACGGATCGAAGAGGTCCGCATGACCGGCCTGGTGGTGGAAGGCGGCGACGCCGTGCTGCGGCGCGGCCACGTCAGCGGTGCGCTGACCGGCGTCCATCTGGAGACCCGGCACCGCCCGCTGCTGGCGGAGTGCGAGATCTCCGGCACCGGACGCACCGGCATCCACATCGGCACCGGCACCACGGCGTTGCTGCAGGAGTGCAAGGTGTCACGCACCGGGTCGGCCGGCGTCCTCCTCGACGAGGGCGGCGCGGCCCAACTGTACAAGTGCGAGGTCACCGACACCGAGGGCACCGCCGTCGTGATCTGGGCCGGCAGCCGTCCCCAGTTGAGAGAGGTGACCATCGCCCGCAGCGCCAAGAACGGCTGCTACGTGGGCGACGGCGCCCAGCCCCTGCTGGAGGACTGTGACATATCGGCCACCGAGTTCCCGGCCCTGTACATCGGTGCCAAGGCCACGCCCGTGCTGCGACGCTGCCTGCTGCGCGACACCGAGGAGGACCTCGCGCTGGCCGAGGGAGCGGCGCCGCGGTTCGAACACTGCACGGTCCGGGATGTCGCCAAGAGCACCGTACCGGAGCAGCAGCCGGACCGGACGCGGGTGCCCGGCCAGGTCACCGCGGCGGACGGCGGTGGGGACGGCGACGGGCAGGAGAGCCTGGAGGACCTGCTGGCCGAACTCGGCCGACTGGTCGGCTTGGACCGCGTCAAGCGGGAAGTCGCCTCGATGGCCAAGCTGATGAGCATGGTCACCCGGCGGCAGGAAGCCGGGCTCGCGCCGCCGCCGCTGAGCCGGCATCTTGTCTTCGCCGGCAACCCCGGCACCGGCAAGACCACCGTCGCTCGTCTGTACGGGCGGATCCTCGCCGCCCTCGGGCTGCTGGAGCACGGGCATCTGGTGGAAGCCGACCGTGGTGACCTGGTCGGTGAGTACATCGGGCACACCGCGCCCAAGACGCAGGCGGTCTTTCGCCGGGCCCTGGGGGGCGTGCTCTTCATCGACGAGGCCTACGCCCTGGTCCCACGGGGCCAGACCACGGACTTCGGCCAGGAGGCCATCTCCACCCTGGTGAAACTGATGGAGGACCATCGCGACGAGGTCGTGGTGATCGTGGCTGGTTACCCGGATGCCATGGACCGCTTCGTCGACTCCAACCCCGGCCTCGCCTCACGCTTCACCCGCACCCTCGCCTTCGACGACTACTCCTCCGAGGAGCTGGTACGCATCGTCCAACACCAGGCGGAATGGCACGAATACCAACTGACCGGCGAAACCTGCGATACCTTGCTGCGCTACTTCGAGGAGCTGGGCCGAGGTGAGGGCTTCGGCAATGGGCGCGCCGCGCGTCAGGTCTTCCAACGCATGACGGAACAGCACGCGGAGCGCGTCTCGGAACTCGCCGTGGTCAGGACCGAGGACCTGACCACGGTGCTCCCCGAGGATGTGTCGGCGCTGCCGGGCTGAGCGAGCGGTCTGTGCGAATCTGAGCGAACGGTCGGTGCGAACAGGCCGGACGGACAGGATCCACGGCCGCAGGTCGAGCGGCGCCGCTGAATTTACTGGCCGGGTTCCGGGAAGGCCGACTTGTAGTCGGCGGTCGCGTATGCCTGGGCCGCCATGTTGTATGCCGCGATCAGCTGGCCGAGCATTTCGAGGGAGTCGGCGACGCTTTTCAGCGTGTTCTCTTCGGCAGGGAATATGGCAGCCGCGAACTGCTTCGCCGCGTCCTGGATATCGCTCGCGGTGGTGGTTGTCATGCCCGTGTTCATCCCATACTCGCTATTGCCAATGAACGTGGTGGTCACCGTTGCGTCCTGCCCGAATATGTCCTGGCTCGCCGTCACGAGACTCTTGAGGTCCTCATAAGCGTCCACCATGATGGTCCCGCCGCTGAGCAGGGTCTGCTCGAACGCTTTGATGCTGCCGATGTCGACTGTGAGGGGCTGGTGTACGGGCGGAGTCGATCCCGTATCCGTTCCTGTGCTGGTGTCGGCGACAACCGCCGGCGCCGAGCCCCAGGCGACATGAACATCAGGCACCGTGCCGCTGAAAGTGGGAGGGCTCGATTCGCCACCGCCACCGTCGCCCGGACTGTTCGGGTTCGTCGGGTTCGGGTCGTACTTTGAAGGTATGGCTCCCATGGTTCCTCCGGTTCCACTTCCACCCAGCGTGGACGTTGTCCGTCCAGTGTGTTCCCATTATGTCGTCGCGATGCGACCGCCGCCAAGATTTCCCAGTCAAGTGTGAGAAAAATAGCCCGGGAAAAGCTTGACGGCGGGCCGGTGGGCCAGGCCTACTGGTATTTGTTGGTTTTGAGAATTTGTAACCGCCACTCTTTCCGGAAGGCCATCCCGCGGTGACAATGACCTTGGAAGAACTGAAGGCGGACATCAATCAGATGAAGGAAGCCTTGGCCGTCGCGCGGCACCAGCGGGATCAAATCGACCACTCGCTCGACCGGATCGGAAATGAATTCAAGGCGGTCAACACCTCGTGGCAGAGCCCGTCGTCCGCAACGTACGAGGACGTACAGACGTGGTTCAACAATGCGGCTGCCGACTTGCGTAATCTGCTGACGGACAGCATCAGGCGGCTGGACTCCGCGATCCAGAACTACGTGCACGCGGAGAATACGAACTTCAAGAATCTCAGTACGGGCAACTCCACCCCCCACGGCACACCTCACGGCACCCCCCACGGCACCCCCCACGGCACCCCCCAGCATGCCCCCGCGCCCCACCACGGCAAGAACGGCGAACCCTCCGCGACAAAACCCTCACCCCGTACGAGCACTCTCGCACCCCACGACACCGCGGTGCCGTCCGTCGGCATGCCCGGCTGACCCTCCGCGGCAGAACCACCATCCGGAACAGCGCCCGGTACGAGTGCCTCCGCACCGCGTTGACCAGGTGGGCTCAGATGGCGCCGGATCGCACCGCATGCGCGACGACGTGGGCCCTGCTGCGCAGCTGCATCCGCTTCTTCATACCGGCCAGAATGGCGTTGACCGTTCGTTCCGAGCAGTTCAACCCGTCTGCTGTTTGCGACGTGCTCAGACCGTCGGCGAGCATAGTGAGCACGGCGATCTCGCGCTTGCTGAAGTCGGCGGGGGACAAGCCCTCGTGTTCAGCGGCGGCCGGCAAGGATCCGGCCTTTGCGAGCGGGGACTTGGTCGGCGCGGCGGGGAACTGTGCCCGGTGTTCGTGAGTGCTCAGAACGGCATCGAGGACGTCGGCCATCCCCACGCGCGAGCGCAGCAGAAAAGTTGCGAGGTGGAAGCGCCCCGCCTGTGCGATCACAGATTCCCGGATGGAATGTCCGACGACTACCATGCGCATCTCGGGATGACGTGCTTCAGCAATCCAATGTCGCATCGACGTCACAGTCTCCGCAGTCACGTCGTCGGCGAACAGAACGATGACGTCCGCCGTGGCGCGCGAATCGGGAGGCAGCAGCCGGACCCGGGCGCAGCCTTGAAAGTAGGTAACGACGCTTTCGCGCGTGAGCGGGTCAGCGGCGAGAACCACTGTCCGAACCGTCTCCGCGGAGTTCCGCTGCATCACCCGTGCGGATCCCGGTGCGCTCTGGCATTGCTCTCCGCGTGTCGGCATCGCCCTTGAGTTTCTGTGTCTGTGTGCCTTTTTCGCCGCCCACCGCGTAATTGTCGGAGAGCGGGCGTGCCGTTGGGCCGCCGGGGCGGACGCGCTTCGCCTTCTTCTCGGCCTTTCAGCCCCCGGCTGTGACACGGGCGACGATCTCCGGGGTCATGAGCGCGGAAGGATCGTCCAGCATATTGGTCACGCGTAGGAAGGCGGTGACGAGTTCCGCGTCGTGGTGTGCGGCCACGCGGTACCGCGTGAGGTATTCGGAGAACTGCTTCGTCCGAGCGGTGCGTACCCCCTCGACCTCGGGAAACCGGAGATCGCCGCCCGCGACGACTCCCCACGGAGTGTCCAGGATCTTCGCCGCCGCGTTGAGGAACCGGCGGCCCAGCTCCTCCCGTGTCTCCGTCAACAGATCCCTCAGGAGGAGCCCTTCCAGGGCGGCGGCCGTCAGCCCTTGACCGTAGACCGGGTTGAAACTGCAGAGCGCATCGCCGAGGAGCAGGTAGCCCTCGGGCAGGCGGTCCATTTCCTCGTAGTGCCTGCGGATGCTCGCCGGGTACTGCATTTTCACGGGTTCGCCCAGCGGTGTCGCCGTTCGGATGATCTCTGCGAAGTCCTGGGTGGCCAGCGTGCCGGCGTAAGCGAGCATTCCGTCGTGATCGGTGGGGGGCTGGACGCCCAGGTTCCCGCCCAGCATGAGGATGAGGCGGCCGGCCTCCTGTACCAGCGTGAGCCCGCTGCGCGGGGTGCCGGGGTAGGAGGAACACGAGGTCCCCATGCGACCGTCGAGGTGGTGGGGCTCGTGCCGGTAGACCTGCGACACGTAGGTGGCCCGTATGCGAAGGGATTCCTCGCGCGGGCGCCCGTATCCGAGGTCTTCGAGCCAGGCAGGGCTCCGGGACCCGCGGCCCGTGGCATCCACGACCAAGTCCGCCTCCGCGACCGCTTCCGTAGCGCCCGCTGCCCGATGGCAGAGCCGCACCCCCGTGATCCGGCGCCGGTCTGCCGTGGCCGTGAGGGCGAGTGCGTCGCATCGGTCGACGAGCGTCACGCCAGGGAGGCTCGCCACGTGTGTGCGTACGACGTGTTCGATGAGAGGACGGCTGGCCCCTGCTCCGATCAGTCCCGACTCACCGGGCTTGAGCAGCAGTCCGTCCTGGTACCAGTGCAGGTCCGACTGCAGGTCACCGAAGCGCGTGCCGGCCTTTGCCAAGTCGTCGGAGAAGCCGGGGAAGAGTTGCTCCAGGACTTCCAGGCCTCTTGCCATAAGACCGTGGACCTGACCGCTCTGGGGGACACCGCGCCGCGACGCGGGAAAACGGGGCAGTTCGTCCCGGTCGACGACGGTGATCCGCTCGAAGGTCGCACTGAGCGCCCGTGCGGCCAGCAGACCCGATATCGACCCCCCGATCACAATGGCATGACCATGTCGATGTTGTGAGTCCACTGGGCCGCTCCTCGTTCACGATACGACCGGTGGTGGCCGTCAATCGCCGGATCCCGGGCCGGGAACTCTTCCGACACACCCGCACTGACGGGGTCTCTGTGTGGCGTTGAAGTCCGCGTCCCGGCCCGCGCACGGGCGGCCTGTGAGCAAAGCCGTCTGTCCCGCCTTCGTTCCGAGGCTAGGCCGTGCGGTGAGGGGCGACCATATCGTCCGGGCACAGGTGGGGCCGCCGCGCCTGTGCCCGTCGCACACGTCGTGACCCTCCCGCGGCCGGGGCCCGGATCCGAGCGGCGCATGCCTGCATCGCGCACTCGGCGCGCTCCGGCGGGGCGGCTCACAGGAAGGTGCGGCCCTCGCCCCGGTAGGTGGGGACGGAGGCGGTGATCCGGTCGCCTTCGACGAGGCGGAGTGCGTCGAAGCGCTCGCACAGCTCGCCGGCCTTGCGACCTGCTCGCGGCCGAACCCCACCTGGTCGCCACCCGGCCCGGCCAGACACTGATCGGCGACAAGAACTACTTCGGCCGCGACTTCGAACACGAACTCGCCCAGCAGGGAATCCAGTTGCTACGGCCGACCCGCAAGGGCGAGCGGCAGCGGCCCGGCGGATCCCTGTTCAAGCCATTGCGGCAGATCATCGAATCGGTCAACGAAACCTTCAAGGGACAGCTCGACCTCGAACAGCACCGAGGGCGCACACCCCGCGGTGTCGTCGCCCGCGTCATGCAGCGCATCCTCGCGCTGACCGCCGCGATCTGGCACAACGACCACACCGCAGAGCCCACCCTCCGCTCACTCACCTCATACGATCACTGACCCCTTGGAATTGATCATCTAGTAGCAATACCGGTGACTTTGGTAATGCTGGCTCGTTGAGTTGGTGTGCCAAGGCCCGGACAGTTGAAGGTAGTTGAGGGCGATCGGTTTTCGGATCG
>NZ_JBSHBP010000034.1:0-90432 GCF_053612065.1 Streptomyces sp. NPDC054765
CCTCAGGCAGATCCTGAGGTGCACCCACAGCGTCAGGCCCTGGTGCGGCGGAGTTTCAGGGTGTTGTCGTTGCGGGGGGCCGGCTGCCCGTCGCGGCCGGTCTGAGCGCGCTCGTACTCCTCGCTGCGCAGGACCTCCCACTCCCCGTCCGGGAGATCGAGCGCCTTGAGGACTTCGTCCGGGGTCGGGAAGTGGATGTCAGGGTGCGGGTCGGGTGCCGAGGAGGAAGCTCCCCCATGTCCGACGACGAGGAGCACTCCGCCCGGTGCCACGGCCGCGGCGGCGTTCCGCAGGATTTCGTCGCGCGGCATTTCGACGGGGGAGTGCAGGAATTGGGCGGAGACGAGGTCGAAACTGCCGGCCGGGAACGAGGAACTGAGGTCGTGCCATTGCCAGTCGATGCGGTGGGAGACCTCGGCCGCTGCCGCGTGCTCGGCCGCCCGGCCGAGGGCGACACGGGAAATGTCGACGGCGGTGACATGCCAGCCTTGTCCGGCGAGCCAGATCGCGTCCGCCCCCTCACCGCATCCCAGGTCCAGTGCCCGGCCCGGTGGGAGATCACCGGTTTCCCGGACCAGCGGGGCATTGGGGCGTCCGCTCCACATCTGCTCGCTCTCCGAGTAGCGGGCGTCCCAGAACTCGTGGTCCGTGACGGTGCTGTCGTGGTTCGTCAATCCATCCTCCTGGTGCGAGCCGGATGGTGCTCCGGCCTTTGTTGCTTCATTGGCCTTGGGGCATCTGCGGTGCGGCCGCTGCCGCGCCGCACCGCCCTGGAGGGGAGGGTGCGCCGGGGATGCGGACGTTGGCAAAGTTCTTTGCTGAACCGGCAAAGGTGGGAGCCGGTCCGGTCCCGGGACGGCCCCTTCCGTTTCGGGAGGCAGCGTCACCCATACGGCCATAGCGTGAAGAGAGGGGCCGAAGACTTCCCCGCAATGGAGCAAAGGGGTGATGTGCGATGGCCGAGTTCGCAGAACGCGGGTCGCGGAACGCCGGGGACCTGGGGCGCACGACCATTGCCGACGGTGTGGTCGCGAAAATCGCCTTTCTGGCAGCCGGCGAGGTGGCAGGAGTTCATGCCCTGGGCAGCGGGTTTGCGAGATCGGTGGGAGCCCTGCGCAAACGCGTACCCGGGGGAGGTGCGACCACCCCGCACGGCGTCAAGGTCGAAGTCGGCGAGAAACAGGCGGCGGTCGACCTGGACGTCATCGTCGACTACGGCGAGATCATCCCCGCAGTGGGGAAAGCCGTGCGCGAGAACGTGATATCCGCGGTGGAGCGGATGACCGGTCTCGAAGTCGTGGAAGTCAATATCGCGGTCAGCGATGTGTGGCTCGAAGAGGAGGAAGGCGAACCGGACCGGGTGCAGTAGGCAGCCCCGCGGCCGGCGCACCGCCACAGCCCCGCGGCCGGCGCCACAGCCCCGTGGCTCCTCGCACCGCCACTTGCGGAGCGAGGAGTCACGCCGTTCCCGGCTTGCCGCCCGGCAGACGGGGGACTTCGGGGGATTCCGTGTCCAGCGGCACCGACCAGGAACTGAGCAGACCCAGCTGCACGCCGCGGCGCGGCAGCACCGCTTCCAGTAGCCAGTCCGCGGCCACCCGGATCCGGTTGCCCGGCATCGCCATGAGGTGGTAGCCGCGGGTGACGGCTTCGGCGAGCGGGCCGGAGAGCGGGATGTGCAGGGGGTTCGCCGCGGCCTGGAGACCGCCCAGGTCGACCATGAACCCCAGATCGTGGTGCTCGTAGGCGCGCGGTGAGCCCTGGCCGCAGGACGCCGCCACATTGTGTGCCGCGGCCTTGCCCTGCCGCTGGGCGTGCTGGGCGGTCATCGGCGTCACCTCACCGGGGCGGGTCAGGTCCGGGACGGCCGCGGCGTCACCGCAGGCGAACACCCCAGGCCGGCCGGGCACGCCGAGGAACTCGTCCACACACAGTCGTCCCCGGTCGGTGGGCAGCCCCAACGAGTCGACCAGCGGGTCGGGCCGTACGCCGACACACCAGATCAGGGAGCGGCTGTGAAGGAACTCGCCGTCGTCGAGCAGCACACCGGCCGAGGTCGCCTCCTTGACGGACGTGCGGGTGCGGACATCGACGCCGCGGGAGCGCAGGACCCGGTCGGCGGTGCGCGAGAGCCGCTCGTCGAGTCCGGGCAGCAGCCGGTCGGCGACGTCCAGCAGCAGCCAGCGGGGGCGCGGGCCGTCCTGCATTCCCACGTTCTGCCGGGCCAGGTCATCGGTGAACAGCACACCGTGGGCGGCGACTTCGGTGCCCGTGTATCCGGCGCCCACCACCACGAAGGTGGTCCTGGCGGACCGTTCGGCCGGGTCCTCGGCCGCACCGGCCAGTTCGATCTGGCGGGTGACGTGGTCGCGGAGGTACAGCGCTTCGGGCATACCGCGAAAGCCGTGGGCATGCTCGGCGACGCCGGGGATGGGCAGCAGTTTGTTGACGCTGCCGACGGTCAGGACCAGCCGGTCGTAGGACAGGGAGCCCGCACGGCCCTCCGGGTCGGTGCAGCGCACCCGACGGGCGTCGAAGTTCACGGCATGAACCTCCCCGAGGACGAGCCGGATGCCCGGCAGAGTGCCGGTGAGCGATACCGCAATACGGCGGGGTTCCAGAATTCCGGCCGCCACTTCCGGCAGCAGCGGCATATACAGAAAGTAGTCGTGGGGGTTGACGAGCACGATCTCGGCGGCCCCCTTGGCCAGCCGGGAGAGCGTGCGGGCACATGCGTAACCGGCGAAACCGGCTCCGACGATCACGATCCGAGGACGACGTCGATTCACGTGGACTCCTGCGGGCGAGGTAGTGCTCACACGCCGGGCCGGACCTCGTACGGGGCCCGGTCGGCGCTCTGCGGGCGGACGCTGAAGCAGGTGGCCGCCGAGGCGGCCGCGGGGTGCGAAGGAGAGGTTGCCACCAGGGAATCCGGAGGGGGTCAGCCGCTCTCCCGCTCCCCGTCCCCCGCGTTGTCCCGGGCGATATGCACCGCCGCCTCCTCCGCCGACGCGGCGCCGCCGTCGATCCCGACATCCCGGGCCGCGATGTCATTGCTGCCCCCGCGCCAGAAACCCTCGTCGGAGCCCACGAGACGGCCCGCCCGCTCGTCGCCGCATTCGAGGTCCGTGGGTTCACCGACCCCGCCCGGCAGGTCGCCGATACCGTCGCCGTCGGGTGGGCAGACGTCCGGTTCCTCCACGGCCAGCCGGTGGTCGAGCGTCTCGCGATCGTGCAGCTCCTGCGCGGTGGTCCCCTCGTGATTGACCACGAAGGGCCGTTCCGGAGGCGAATAGCCCGTGTCCAGCGTCTCGTCGAGGTCCGGCTCGTCCAGGGCGTCCTCCATGTCGAGGTCGTTGGGGTTGTCCTGGGGGTCGGATCGGGGCGGCTGATAGACCTCGTCGCCCATCGCGTCGTCGGACATAACCGCCCTCCCTACTTCCCGTCCAGTGGCCCGGCCGCGGGGTGCGGCAGGTGCGTGTACCACCAATTGTCCGCCTCATGGCGTCTTGCGGCAGCGCCAGCGGCGGGACAGGCCCGGCTCAGGCGCGTCGGTGCTCCGTCGCGATGCCGACGGCCTGGGCGACGCTCTGCACATTGCCGAACCGCTCGTGTCCGGGCAGTCGCTCGGCCATCGCGACCAGCCGGTCCGGTGCGTTGTTCCGCCGAAGGGTCTCGATGATCGCGTTCTTGTCGGCCGGATACAGGCTCCGCCCCAGGTGCTGGGCGAGTTCGGAGCGCAGCCCGACATCCTGCTCCGTCATACCGCTCGGTGTGCCGCCCCTGAAGTCGCTCTCGGGGGACCACGCCGCTACCGGCTGGTCCTCTCCCGCCGGCTGGAGTTCGTGCTCCTCATCGGTCCGCAGGGAGCGCTCCGCCGTCATCTGCCCCCGCAGCTGCCTTTTCATGACGTCGTCCCGGGCGGGGCCGGTCTTGTCCGTGCCGTGTTCCATGACCATGGGGTGCCTCCGGCTCTACGGGTCTTACGGACCCGACGCGTTACTCCCAGTTTCCCTGGTCCGCCGGGCCTAACAACCCGGCGGCGCTCTTCCACCGTTTCCACGGGTTTTCCGCCGTGGACACGGAAATCAACCGGACGTACGCGGAAGGTGACGGTAGATGCATATGCCCGTCATGCATATGGCTATCGGGAACGGGAATTCGTAAGACACCCCACCGCATACCGATGACAGCATGTGCACAACGGGAGAATCCGCGGAATCCGAGGAAGCCAAGGAGGCAGCGCCATGCAACTCTCGCTCCTGCAACCGGTCATCGACCGGCCAGGCCCCTGGGCATCCGTCTATGCCACTGTCCCGCATCCCGCCGAGGACGCCGCGGCAGAGCAAGAGTTGACGGCGAGTGCCACCACGGCACAGTTGTTCGCGCTCGGCGCGGACGAGGCCACCTGTGGTGCGGTGCACGAGGCACTGCTCATGCGGCGCGACGACGATCCCGGGGCACACGCCGGGCGGGCGCTGTTCGCCGCGCACGGTGCGATCGTGCTCGACACTCCGCTTCCCGGGCCCCCGGCGGTCCCCTTCGCGGCCTGGGGCCCGGTGCCTAGGGTCACCCCCCTGCTGGCGGCGATCGGTGACGACCCCGTCTGCCTCGTGGTCCGACTGGACCGGGCCGGAGCGGACTTCGCCGTGCTCGGCGAACGGGGCACCGAGGGCGCCGGCCGGGCCGGTGGCACCGAACGGCCCCTTGCCCGCAGCTCCTCGGGCGACCCGTCCGAACGGCACGTCCGGACCAGGGCGGAGAACTCCTGGGAGGACAGCGCCGAAGAGATCGCCGACGCGGTGCGCGCGGCGTTCGACGACTGCGGCGCCGAAGTCGTCGTCCTGGTCGGGGAGGCGCGCGAACGCCACTTGGTGCACGACAAGCTGCCTGCACCGCTGCGCGCCCTCACGTACGAGAGCGAACACGGTGGGCGTGCGCCCGGTGCCGAGAGCGCCCTGGTGGACCGGGACATCGCCCATGTCCGGGCGGTCCAGGAACGCGAACACATCGCACAGGTGGCGGAGCGATTCCGCACGGGCGCCGGGCCCGGGAGCGAGCGCGCCCCGCACGCCGCGGCCGGTATCCCCGCCCTGGTTGAGGCGGCGCGGGAGCACCGGATCGGCACCCTGCTGGTCAGTCCGCACGGCGCGGACATCGCACGACAGGTCTGGGTGGGCTCCGACGCCGATCAACTCGCCGTCCGCGGAACGGAGTTGGTGTCTCTGGGAGAGGAGCATCCGGCCGTCGCGCGGGCGGATGACGCCCTGGTGCGGTCGGCGGCCGCGACCGGCGCCGACATCGTGGTGGTCCGTGACCCCGAGCGGGCACCGTCCGGGGGACTCGGCGCCCTGCTGCTCGGCAGGGAAGGCAGGGAAGGCACGGAAGGCACAGAAGACACGCAAGGAGCGGCACCGGAGTGACCCGGGTCAGGTGACGCACCCCATCGGCCGGGCAATCCCCGGCCGGTTGAGCCGGTTGAGCCGGTCGGACCGGCGACGTATGGACTCCCTGCACACCCGCCCGCCGACCGTGCATCCGGTCGGCGGGCGCCGAGGTGTTACGCGGCGGCCGGCTCAGCTCTGGGCTTCGGCCGCCACCGGCTTCGGGATCAGGAAGGACGTGGCGATGGCCGCGGCCAGGATGACCACGCCGGCGATCAGGCCGGCGGTGTAGCCACCGGCTGACGTCGGGTCGGCCGGCGAGGCGGCGGTCTTGACCGCGTAGAGGAGCGCAAAGCTGAGGCCCGCGCCGAGGTTGAACGCGCCCGCGTTGAGGCCCGGCAGAAAGCCCGGGTTCTCGCCGGGGGAGAGGACGATGCCCAGCCCGTTGAGGACGATGTTCGCCACGCCCGCGTAGGCGATGCCGACCAGGATGGACGTCACCAGCAGCAGGACCTGCGAATGGGTGTGCATCGTCAGCAGCATCAGGACGACCGTCGCCGCGGACCCGGCCAGGCCGCACCGCAGGATGCGGCCGTAGCCGAAGGTGGCGGCGAGGCGGCCGGCCAGCGGGCCCATGGCCAGTCCGGCGAGTGCGTAGGGGGACAGCGTCCACCACGCGGAGGCCTCGGCGCTCATCCCGAGACCGGCCTGTGCGTCCTGGGCGAAGGCGGGGATCAGACCGTTCATGACGGCGAACACGCCGGTCATGGTGAGCACGGTGGTCAGCAGCGTCGCCCAGGTCGCGCGCTGCTTGAGATGCCGGGTGGCGACCAGCGGGTGTCCGCTGCGGTTCTCGGTCCGCCAGAACAGGGCGAAGGAGGCCGCGGACAGCACGAGCAGGACGGCGATCAGCGGCCAGTCGGCGGCGGCCAGCTTGCCCGCCTCGTTGAGCGCGGTCAGCAGCGAACCGACGGAGACCACGAGCAGCGCGACCCCGGGCCAGTCCATACGGCTCGCCACGGGCGCCTTCGACTCGGGAGTCAGGGTGGCGACCAGCACGGTGGCCAGGGCAGCGACAACCGCCATGGCCCAGAAGACCGAGCCGAAGCCGTGGTGGTCGGCGAGGTAGCCGCCCGCGAGGGAGTCGACACCGGCGATACCGCCGTTGACCGCGGTGATCACGCCGAGCAGGGTGCCGTAGCGCTTGGGCTCCTTCACCTCGACCCGCAGCATGATCAGGCACAGTGGGACGACCGGACCGCTCACGCCCTGGATGACCCGGCCGGCGAACAGCATCGGCACGCTGGTCGCCAGCGCGGCGACCACACATCCGACGACCATCAGTCCGAGCATGCCCGCCAGCACCCGGCGCCGGCCGATGACATCGCCCAGCCGCGGGAGGAACAGCGAGAACAGCGCCGCGGAGGTGAAGAACGCGGTCTGGGTGAGGCCGATCTCCGCGGAGCTGGCGCCGAGGGTGTCCTCGATGTTCTTCAGCGCGGGGCTGAGCATGCTGGCGTTGAGCTGGAAGGCGAAGCACGCCGCGAGCAGCGCCGCGACCAGTACGCCTATCCGGACGCCGGACCCGCCGCCGTCCGTCGCCTCGACGGGGCGCTGTGTGGTGGAAACGTTCATGCCTCGACGTCGCCGATCCGCTCGAGCGCGTCCACGATGAGGTTCCAGAACCGCTCGTGGTCGAGCTTGACCGCGACCTGGGTGGTGCAGTCGTCCGGAGCGGGCGCACGGAAGTCCGTGACGGTCATTCCGACCGTCAGCGCACCGCGCAGCTCGATGTCCACCGGGGCCTTGCGCACGGTCATGACGTCCGGATCGATCACATAGGCGACCGCGCACGGGTCGTGGACCGGCGGATGGGCGAAGCCCTGGTTCTCGCGGTAGGCCTCGCGGAAGAAGTCCAGCAGTTCCAGGACGAACGTGGCGGGCTTGGTGCCGACCGCGGCGATCTTCTCCTCGACCGCGGGCGTGGCCAGCGCCTGGTGCGTGAGGTCCAGTCCGACCATCGTGACCGGCCACTTCTCGTGGAAGACGATGTGCGCGGCCTCGGGGTCGATGATGATGTTGAACTCGGCGACCGCGCTCCAGTTGCCCTCGTGGTAGCCGCCGCCCATCAGGACGACCTCGCGGACCCGCTCGGCGATCCGCGGCTCCTTGCGTACGGCCAGCGCGATGTTCGTCAGGCCCGCGGTCGGGACGATGGTGATCTCGCCGGGCTCATGGGACATCACCGTGTCGATGATCAGGTCCACGGCGTGCCGGCGGTCCAGCTCGATGGCCGGCTCGGGCAGGTCGGGGCCGTCGAGACCGGTCTCGCCATGGATGTCCGGCGCCGTCTCGATGGCCCGCACCAGCGGACGCGGGCAGCCGGCGGCAAAGGGCACGCCCGTGATCCCGGCGATCCGCGCCACGGACAAGGCGTTGCGGGTCACCTTCTCCAGCGTCTGGTTCCCGACCACGGTCGTCACGGCGACGAGTTCGACATCGGGATTGCCATGTGCCAGGAGCATGGCGATCGCATCGTCATGCCCCGGGTCGCAGTCGAGGATGATCTTTCTGGCCAACGGAAGAGCCCCTTTGCTCTGCTGCTCGGAAAAGCGGTGCTGAAAGTGGTGGTGTGTGCGGGCCGGCATGGGCTCCGGCGCACAGCGCGCCCGGAAGTCACCCATGGGCGAGTCCGGGCGTGGGGTCAGCCGACGGGCGAGCAGCATGGGAAAACGTTCTCCGGAAACTTGACCCATAGACCTGCCTGTTGTCAATGGTTCAATCTCTGGCCATCCGGACGTTATCGGGACGAAGGGTGGGCGGACCGATCGGGGGATCCAGGCCTCATGGGACAACGTTTGCCAGGCGGGCAAGGGGGCGTATGCTCCCTCCGGTTCGGGTGGGCCGAGCGGAGGGGACCAGGAGACGGTGGCCGAAGTCACGTTGAGGGATGTCGCGCTGGCGTCGGGCTGCTCCATTGCCACGGTCTCCCGCGTCCTGGCCGGCACCCGTCCGGTCGGTGCCGAGACCGCCCGCACGGTACGCGAGACGGCCGAGCGGCTGGGCTACCGGCCCAACCAGGTGGCCCGCGCCCTGCGCAGCCGTTCCACCGGCACCGTCGGACTGGTGCTGCCACAGATCACCAACCCGTTCTTCCCCTCCCTCGTCCGGGAGCTGGAGCATGCACTGCACGCCGAGGGGCGGGCCGTACTCCTCGCCGACTGCGATGACGACCCGGTGACCGAGGCGGCCCGGATCAATGCGTTCCTGGGGCGGCAGGTCGACGCCCTGCTGCTGATACCCGTCGATGAGCGCCGCAGCCGGGACGCGGTGGCGGGCGCGGCCGCCCGGGTGCCGCTGGTGCTGCTCGACCGTGGATGTGGCCCCGGTGTCGCCGACTTTGTCGCCGTCGACAATGTGGCCGGCATGGCCCTTGTACTCGATCATCTGGCGGCCACCGGCCGCCGCCGCCCGTGCTTCGTCGGCGCCGCCGGGACCGCGTCGACAGCGGTCGAGCGGCGCGCGGCCTATGAGGCGGGGGCCGCGGCGCTGGACCCCGCGGCCCCGGGGCGCATCGAGCTCGGCGACTTCTCGGTGGAGTGGGGACGGGCCGCCGTCGACCGCGTCTGGCCGTCCCGGCCGGACGTCCTGGTCTGCGGCAATGACCTCATCGCCGCCGGAGCGCTGCAACGTCTGCGGCAGCTGGGTGCGGAGGTGCCGGGCGAAGTCGCCGTCACCGGCTTCGACGACATCCCGCTCGCGGGCCTCGCCGACCCGGCGCTGACCACCGTCCGCCAGCCGGTCGGTGAACTGGCCGCCGAGGCCGCCCGCCTGCTGAGCCGGCGCCCTGCCGGAGGGGAGCCGGGGCCACGGCACACGGTCCGGCTCGCCCCGCAACTGGTCGTACGGGCCTCCAGCGCACCGGCCGGCAACTGACGTTCCGTCACGTCCCACCCGGCCCCACCACCTCGTCTCCCACGCCGGTCACAGCCGTGTGCGGCAGAGCAGCAGAGCGGCGAGGGCGGCGAGTCACCCGTTACGATCGGCCCATTCAAGGCCGTTGTGCGTGGCCGCAGCCGGGAGGAAGAGATGGGCCTGTTCCGCCGAGGACCGAAGAGGGATTCCCGCGACCTGGCACGTGACGGGGAGTTCAGCTTCTTCTCCGAGCGCGAAGGCGGCATCTTCAGATCACAGGTCCGGCAGGCCTTCGCGGAACACGGGCTCGAAGTCACCGCCTACGCAGGCGTGGTCACCGACTCCGCGGGCCGGCAGTTCGGCCTCGGCAACCTCGCCGCGGTGTGCCACCGCGACCGCCGCGGTGAGCGCAGCTGGCCCGCGCTGATCCGGGATCACGTCGGCAAGGTGCTCCGTACGATGGACGGTCCGCAGCCGCTGGAGATCCTCAGCGAGGACGAGATCCGGGCCTGTCTCTACCCGCGTGTGGTCGCCCAGGAGACGCTGCCCGCCTCGGACTCCTTCCGCTACGGCCGTGAGCCGGCGCCGGGGCTGCGGGAGGTGCTCGCCCTCGATCTGCCCGAGGCGGTGCAGATGCTGAGCGAGGACTCCCTGACCGACCTCGGGGACGTGGCCGAGCTGCGTATCCGGGCGATGAACAACCTGCGCGCCCTGCCGGTCGAGGGACATGAGACCGTGCGGCGCGGCGACGGTTCGGCGTTCGAGGTGCTGCTCGGCGACTCCTTCTTCACCGCGAGCCGGGTCCTGGTGCTGGACGAGCTGGTGCAGCGGCTGATGGGCACCGAGCTCACGTCGGACGGTGCGCTGGTCGCCCTGCCCTTCCGCCACCAGCTGGCGTTCCACCGTATCCACGATGCCCAGGTCATCCCGGCGTTGCAGGCCATGGCGCAGTTCGCGGCGGCCGGCCACGAGGATGCGGCGGGCGCCATCAGCCCCAGGGTCTTCTGGTGGCGCCGGGGCGTGATGACCCCGCTGAGCGCGCTGGACGGCGGCGGGCTGCGGGTGGTGGCGGACGCGGACTTCCAGGAGGTGCTGGAGCGGTTGGTGCAGGACGAGGCCTGAGCGGAGCCTCGGAGTCCGGGCCGCCAGGCACACCACGTACGAATTTTCTTGCGAAATTTTCACCGTGGTGGAACCTATGGCGCCGTCCGACCGTTTTACCCAATGAGGCCTCACGCTCTCCCCCGTGCGTGGGGCCTCACTCTTTCCCCGGCCTGGCCCAGGGGCCCCGGCCCGGCTCGCCGGGTCTCAGCCGTCGAGCCCTGCGCGTTCCTCCTCGGTGAGCAACCGCGAGCGGATCAGGAAGCGGACGCCCTCCGGCGCCTCCAGGGAGAAGCCGCTGCCCCGACCCGGTACGACGTCCACGGTCAGATGCGTGTGCCGCCAGCGTTCGAACTGGTCCGCCGACATCCAGAACCCCACCGGCTCCGGCACGCCCTCCACGGTCAGCCGGGCCAGCAGCACATCCGACGCACCCGTACGGAACTCCCCGGCCGGGAAGCACATGGGCGCGCTGCCGTCACAGCAGCCGCCGGACTGGTGGAACATCAGCGGGCCGTGCTGATCCCGCAGCAGGCGCAGCAGTTCGGTCGCCGCGGCGCTGAGCGCGATCCGGGACGGGGTCTGCGGGGCAGCGTCCCCGATGGCGGCCTCCTGCCCGTCACCGCCGGCCATCACCGGCACCCCGTCTTCTGCACACCACAGCGCCCCGGCGCTCGCACACAGCGGCTGACCAGCTGGTCATGCATCTCTCGTC
The DNA here is from genome assembly GCF_053612065.1 of Streptomyces sp. NPDC054765. Classification (NCBI taxonomy): domain Bacteria; kingdom Bacillati; phylum Actinomycetota; class Actinomycetes; order Kitasatosporales; family Streptomycetaceae; genus Streptomyces; species Streptomyces sp. NPDC054765. Next base: position 11,116 of record NZ_JBSHBP010000034.1, read on the forward strand.
GGTACACGTGCCGTTCCTCCCCTGACCGGCCACAACGGACGTCGCACCCCGGACGGCGGCGAGCCGGCCCGGAGGGTGCCGGATCGTGGTCACCGAGCCGCCACAGAGGCAGTGCCCCAGTTAACGCCCTGCAACGTTGCGTGGTGGTTGCACACGAGGGCGGACCCGTCAGTTCCGGCGGGCCCCGCCGGAGGCGGGCGCTGCCCGGTGGTCCCGGTGGCCCCGCGGAGAACTGGTGCCCCCTCAGGACGACCGCGGCGGCTGTCGTCCCCGGAGGGGCAGTTCGACCTATCGGTGGGGGAGTGGCGGGGACGCTGTCACGCCGCTGCCGGATTGCCGATGCCGCGCATCGGTGCGTAGGCGTGCGTACCGGGCCTGCTCTCACCCCGGGCCGGCCGGGAGGCCTGTAGGGGGCGCCGTGCCCTCCATCCAGGGGCCGTTGACAAAGCCCTGCCGAAGCGGAACAGTGTTCCGTATCGTAATCGGAACAACGCTCCGCTTTCAGTTCGGCTGAAGCCGGACGCTCCTGACCGCCTCACCCGCCGCCGGCCGAATGGGGCCGGCAGGGGTCATTCAAGGGACATATGCATCATGAGTGAATCGACGTACCCGGCCGATACCTTCAGCTCGCCCGCTCCCGTCCTCTCGGTCGGTCCGGTGGTGCTGTCAGCTCCCGGCCGGGCCGTGGACCTGGAGATGCGAGTCTCCGCGCCCGTGACCGGGAGCGACCTGCCGGTCATCCTCCTCTCGCACGGCCAGGGCTACTCCCACCACCTCTCCTCGCTGAACGGGTACGCCCCCCTCGCCAACTTCTGGGCGGCGCACGGCTTCGTCGTGATCCAGCCCACCCATCTGAGCTCCAGGACGCTGAGCCTGGATCCCGGCACCCCCGGGGCGCCTCTGTACTGGCGATCACGGGCCGAGGACATGACGCGCATCCTCGACCGGCTCGAGGTGATCGAGTCCGCCGTCCCGCAGCTCCTCGGACGTCTGGACCACAGCAAGGTCGCCGTAGCCGGGCACTCGATGGGCGGGCACACCGCGAGCCTGCTGCTGGGTGCCCGGCTCACCGATCCGCACGACGGAACGGAAGTGAACCTGGCGGAGCCCCGGATCGCGGCGGGTGTACTGCTTGCCGCGCCCGGCGGGGGCGGCGATGCCCTCAGCGAGTCCGCAGCCGAGAATCTTCCCTTCCTCCTGACCACGGACTTCTCCGGGATGACGACGCCCACGCTCGTGGTCGCCGGTGACAAGGACGCCTCTGCCCACCTGACGGTTCGGGGCCCGGACTGGCATGCCGATCCGTACTTCCTGTCCCCGGGCCCCAAGTCCCTGCTCACCCTGTTCGACGCGGAGCACGGGCTCGGCGGGATCTCCGGATATGACGTCGCCGAGACCACGGACGAGAACCCCGAGCGGGTGTCTGCGGTCCAGCGGCTCACCTGGGCCTATCTCCGCACCGAGCTCTACCCCGGGGATTCCGCCTGGCAGGCGGCGCGTGGCGCGCTGACGGCCGGCCCCGACCCGCTCGGACGAGTCGAGTCCAAGTAGGCCACCCGCTCAGGTGCGGGTGTCGCCGAACGCCTGCTCCGGTCACCTCGCTTCCCTGCCGAACGGTTCACCGGCACGGCAGCGGCATGCCGCCGCCGGATCCTCCGGCCCGGCCCGGCACCGGCTCACGGAGGTGAGCCGTGTCTCACCCGGGCGGTTCCCACTTGTCTATGCAACGAGTTGCATAGAAGGATCGGGGCATGGCGCTCGAACACGCGATCCTCGTCTCTCTGCTGGAGAAGCCGGGCTCCGGCTATGAGCTGGCCCGGCGGTTCGAGCGGTCCATCGGATACTTCTGGACCGCCACCCATCAGCAGATCTACCGCGTCCTCAAACGCATGGAGAGCGACGGCCGGCTCCAGGTCCGCGAGGTGCCGCAGCAGGCCAGGCCGGACAAGAAGGTGTACTCCGTCGCCGCCCCCGGCAGGGCCGCGCTCTCCGAGTGGCTGAACGAGCCGATCGAACCCGAGAGCGTCCGGCACGACCTCGCCGTGAAGATCCGCGGTGCGGCCTTCGACGACCCGGCCGCGCTGATCCGCGAGGTCGAGCGGCACCACCAGGCACACACCGACCGGCTCGCGCACTATCTCGCGGGCGAGCGGCGGGACTTCACCGGACCCGAGGCCCCCGCCGCGCCCGACGCCGGGCAAGAGCTCCAGCACGTCGTGCTGCGCGGCGGCATCGCGTACGAGCGCATGACCCTCGCCTGGCTCGACGACGTACTCGCCACCCTCCGCCGCCTCGGCTCCACGGGCTGAACCCGGCACCGACGGGCCCCCTTCCCGCCCCGCCGCCGTCTGACCGCACCGCCCCGCCGTCCCCGTCACGGCCCCGAAACCCTCCCGCCCAAGTCCCTCAACCCCCAAGCCGGAAAGGCGACTCCTTCATGGCCGACCAGCTGCTGTTCAACCCGCGCACCTACGACCCGGCGCACTTCGACCCCGAGACCCGCAGGCTGCTGCGCGCCACCGTCGACTGGTTCGAGGACCGCGGCAAGCGCAAGCTGATCGAGGACTACCGCTCCCGCGCGTGGCTGGCGGACTTCCTCGCGTTCTCCGCCAAGGAAGGCCTCTTCGCGACCTTCCTGACCCCGGCCTCCGCCGCCGGCGGACAGCAGGACAAGCGCTGGGACACCGCCCGGATCGCCGCCCTCAACGAGATATTCGGCTTCTACGGGCTCGACTACTGGTACGCCTGGCAGGTCACCATCCTCGGTCTCGGCCCGGTCTGGCAGAGCGACAACGCCGCCGTCCGCGCCCGCGCCGCCGACCTCCTCGCCCAGGGCGAGGTGTTCGCCTTCGGCCTGTCCGAGAAGGCCCACGGCGCCGACATCTACTCCACCGACATGCTGCTGGAGCCCGACGGCGACGGCGGCTTCCGGGCCACCGGCTCCAAGTACTACATCGGCAACGGCAACGCCGCCGGACTCGTCTCCGTCTTCGGCCGCCGCACCGATATCGAGGGACCGGACGGCTATGTCTTCTTCGCCGCCGACAGCCGCCACCCCGCCTACCACCTCGTGAAGAACGTCGTCGACTCCTCCAAGTACGTCAGCGAGTTCCGCCTCGACGACTACCCGGTCGGCCCGGACGACATCCTGCACACCGGACGCGCCGCCTTTGACGCCGCCCTCAACACCGTCAACGTCGGCAAGTTCAACCTCTGCACGGGTGCCATCGGCATCTGCGAGCACGCGATGTACGAGGCCGTCACCCACGCGCAGAACCGCATCCTCTACGGCCGCCCCGTCACCGCCTTCCCGCATGTGCGCCGCGAGCTGACCGACGCCTACGTCCGCCTCGTCGGGATGAAGCTGTTCAGCGACCGCGCCGTCGACTACTTCCGCTCCGCCGGCCCCGACGACCGCCGCTATCTGCTGTTCAACCCGATGACGAAGATGAAGGTGACCACCGAGGGCGAGAAGGTCATCGACCTGATGTGGGACGTCATCGCGGCCAAGGGCTTCGAGAAGGACACCTACTTCGCCCAGGCCGCCACCGAGATCCGGGGCCTGCCGAAGCTGGAGGGCACGGTCCACGTCAACCTCGCCCTGATCCTCAAGTTCATGGGCAACCACCTGCTGAACCCGGCCGAGTACCCGCCCGTGCCGAGCCGGCTCGACGCGGCCGACGACGCATTCCTCTTCCGGCAGGGACCGGCCCGCGGCCTGGGCGCCATCCGCTTCCACGACTGGCGCGCCGCCTACGACGCCTACGCCGAGGTGCCCAACGTCGCCCGCTTCCGCGAGCAGGCGGACGCCCTCTGCACCTTCGTCACCACCGCCGCCCCCGGTGAGGAGCAGAGCCGCGACCTCGATCTGCTGCTCGCCGTGGGCCAGTTGTTCGCGCTGGTCGTGCACGGGCAGCTGATCCTGGAGCAGGCGCGCCTGGCCGGGCTCGACGCCGATGTGCTCGACGAGCTGTTCGCCGTCCTCGTACGCGACTTCTCCGCACACGCCGTCGAGCTGCACGGCAAGGATTCCGCCACCGAGGAACAGCAGCGCTGGGCACTGGGCGCGGTCCGCCGCCCGGTCGTCGACGACGCCCGCTCGACGCGCGTCTGGGAGCGCGTCGAGGCGCTGGCCGGGGCTTACGAGATGGCCCCGTAGCCACGGAGCCCCCGGGCTGCGCACCCCGGACCGGCAGGTCCGGCCAGACCCGCACGGGTCGGCCGGGCCTGCCGGTCCTGCGAGGTGAGCGCGGGTGTCCTGATCACGTAGGGTCGGTGGATGGCGAAGTATTTCGATGTGCACCCCGAGAACCCCCAGCGGCGCACCATCAGCACGGTGGCCGACAGCATCCGCTCCGGCGCGCTCATCGCGTATCCGACGGACTCCTGTTTCGCGCTGGGATGCCAGCTGGGCAGCCGCGACGGCATCGACCGGATCCGGTCGATCCGGAACCTCGACGACCGCCACCACTTCACCCTTGTGTGCCAGAACTTTGCGCAGCTGGGGCAGTTCGTGCAGATCGACAATGACGTGTTCCGCGCGATCAAGGCGGCGACACCCGGCAGCTACACCTTCATCCTCCCCGCGACGAAGGAGGTGCCGCGCCAGCTGCTGCACCCGAAGAAGAAGACCGTCGGAGTCCGGATCCCGGACCATGTCGTCACCCAGGCCCTGCTCGCCGAACTCGGTGAGCCGCTGCTCTCCAGCACCCTGCTGCTGCCCGACGAGGACGAGCCGCTGACGCAGGGATGGGAGATCAAGGAACGGCTCGACCATGTGGTGGACGCAGTGATCGACTCCGGCGACTGCGGCACCGAGCCGACCACGGTGATCGACTTCTCCGGCGGCGACGCCGAGATCGTACGCCGAGGGGCCGGCGACGCCGCACGATTCGAGTAGCCGGGCGGCGGCGTCATGGCTGCCGCGGTCGCGCGGTGACCTGTGCGGGTGTCCGGTCCGGCACGCCGCCGCCGCGGACGGCCCGGCTCAGTCGAAGGTCAGCACGGGCTTGATGACCCGGCCCGTGGAGGCGGCGTGCGCGGCCGCCTCGATGTCGCCGAAGGGGAATTCGGTGATGAGCTTCTCGACCGGGAGGGTGCCCTGCCGGTGCAGGGCGATGAGCCGGGGGATGAACTCGGAAGGCACCGCGTCCCCTTCGATCACGCCACGGATCCGGATCCCCTTCGTCAGCACGGTCATGATGTCGAACTCGGCCCGCGCGCCGATGCCGACCAGAGCCAGTGTCCCTTGCTGTCGCAGGGCCGTGATGGCCTGGGAGACCACGTCCGGCTGCCCGGTGGTGTCGATGGCGTAGTGCGTTCCGTTGCCGCTCAGGTCGCGGACGGCCGTGGCGACATCGCCGACGGCTGCGGGGTCGATCGCCGCCGCGGCGCCGAGGTCCATGGCCACCGTGCGCCGGGAGGCGACCGGGTCGACAGCGATGACGGTGCAGCCTTCAGCGACGGCGGCCATGACCGCACTCAGCCCCACGCCTCCGGCACCGAAGACCGCCAGGGACGAACCCCGCGGGGGCTGCAGCACGTTGAGGACCGTGCCCGCCCCGGTCTGTACGCCACAGCCGAGCGGAGCGGCAAGCACCGGTGGGAAGCCGGCGGGGATCTTGACGGTGTTGCTCTCATGGGCGAGGGCGTGGGTCGCGAAGCTGGACTGTCCGAAGAAGTTGCCGAAGACCGGGGCGCCGGCCCGGGAGAGTCCGGTGCTGCCGTCCGGACGGGAACCGCTGGCGTTGAGGGCGTTGATGCCCGTCTCGCAGTAGGCGGGGTGGCCGGACAGGCACTGGCCGCAGGCGCCGCAACTGCGATAGCTCAGGCACACACTGTCGCCGGGGGCCACGGTGGTCACCGCCGCACCGACGGCTGCCACGACACCGGCGCCCTCGTGACCGAAGACCATGGGGCTGCGAGGCCAGGTCCGCCGGACGCTGAGGTCGGTGTGGCAGATGCCCGCCGCGGTGATTCGGACCAGGATTTCGTCCGGCCGGGGAGCTTCGATATCGATGTCGCGGAGGGTGAAGGGGCCCCCAGGGGACTCCACCAGAGCTGCCTGTATACGCATGGGTTCCTTGAACTGTCGGGCACGGCACCGTGGCCGGGCGATGGGCAAGGAGCGGTGGTCAGCGAAGGGCCGGGCCCATGGGGGATCTCTCTTGCGCCGCTCCTTCCGCCGACCCGGGCGGCTGGGCATCCGTCCGGGCCGGACGGCCGGCGGCAGACTCTGCCAAGGCGCGGATCGCCGGGTGCCAGGGGCGGGCACGTGGTCCGGTCAGTACGAGGCGGCGCGAGATCTGGGGCTTCAACGGCAGCAGGACCAGGTCAGGGGGGATCACGGAGCGGGAGACCTCGGACAGGACGGTCACACCGATTCCCGCCTGCACCATGCTGATCAGGGTCGCCAGGTCCCGTACCCGGTGAGTGGGGGTGAAGCGCAGCCCGGCCAGACCATGGATCGTACGGATGCGGGCTTCGCAGGCATGGGGCGAGATCAGGAACGGGTCGTCCTCCAGGTCGCGGAGGTCGACGAGTGGCTCGTCCGCCAAGGGATGGTCCCGCGGCAGCAAGGCCCGGTAGCAGTCCAGGGCGAGCTGGACGCCTGGACCCGGTGGCGGGTCGATCAGGATCGCGGCATCGGCCGTCCCGTCCTCCAGCCAGGCCGTGGACTCGGCGCTGTCGCCCTCGAAGACCCGTACCGTGACCCGCGGTTGGTCCGCGGCCCAGTGCCGCAGCAGCCCGGGGACCAGGCCCTGGCAGACCGTGGGGGTGGCGGCCAGCCGCACGGTGCCGGACATGGTCGCGGTGGCCTCGGCCGCGATCTGCTCCACGGACCGGGCCGCCGACAGCGCGATACGGGCGTGCGGCAGGACCCGCTCCCCGAGCGCCGTGGGCCGGGCCGGGGCGGCGCGGACCAGGAGCGGTGCGGCCAGTTCGCGTTCCAGGGCGGCGACGGCGTGCGAGACCGCTGACTGGCTGATGCCCAGCTCGGCGGCGGCCGCACTGAAACCGCCGGCGTCGACCACGGCGAGGAGAGCCCGCAACTGGGGGAGATTCACGGTCATGCGGCCGCCTCATACCTCCATGACAAGGATGCGTTGGATCTATGGTGCCAGGTTGGCGACGCTTGGTCCGTGCCGCCGGCTCCGGCGGACACCCACCGAGCACGCCGAGGAGAGCCATGCCGTACTTCCGGGTCACCATCCCCGACCCCGACCTGCCGGTCGACGTCCAGTGCGCCCTTGCCGAGGGGCTGACCCGGCTGGCGGGCTCGGTCCTGCACAAGTCCAGCGCGCGGACCATCGTCCACATCAACCTGGTTCCGGGCGGCAGTTACTACGTCGACGGCAAGCCCCTGACCGGTGGCGGCGACGCGCATCTGGAGGCCGGTCTCACCCTGGGCACGAACAGCGCCGCGGAGAAGGGCGCCTTCATCGCCAGGGCCGGCGAACTGCTGTCGGACCTCCTCGGCCCGCTTGTCCGGTCCGGCGTCGCCCTGCATGAACTGCACCCCGAGAGCTACGGCTACAACGGAGTGACCCAATTCGACCACTACCGCCGGGCCGGGAACGCGCCTGCCGACCCCGCCGCCCGCCGGCCCCCCGGCCACAGTCACCCCACCAGCACACCGGAAACCACATCACCCAGTGAATGCGGTGGGTAACCTGTCGTCATGATCGAATTAGACCGTCTTGCCGTCTTCGTGACTGCTGTGGCCCTCTTGATCGCTGTGCCGGGGCCGAGCGTCCTGTTCGTCGTCAGCCGTGGTGTCGCGCTCGGGCGGCGGGCCGCGGTGTTCACGGCGGTGGGTAATGAGTTGGGGTTGCTGGTGCAGGTGGCGCTGGTGGCCTTCGGGCTGGGGAGCATCGTCGAGCGCTCGTTGCTCGTCTTCTCGGTGCTGAAGTTCGCCGGTGCGCTCTATCTCGTCTACCTGGGAGTGCAGGCATGGCGCAATCGCCGGCTGCTGGCGGTCACCGACGGTGGTACGCCGAAGGCCGAAAGCGCGGGCCGGATCCTGCGGGAGGGGTTCGTGGTCGGGGTCAGCAATCCGAAGGGGCTGCTGATCTTCACTGCGGTGCTGCCGCAGTTCATGGATCCCGCTGCGGGAAATGTGCCGCTGCAATTGCTGTTGCTCGGGGCGATCTGTGTGCTGATCGCGCTGATCTCCGACGCGTCGTGGGGGCTGCTCGCGGGTACGGCACGCAACTGGCTGTCCGGTTCGCCGCGCAGGCTGTCCTGTATCGGCGGGGTGTCGGGCGTGGTGATGGTCGCCCTGGGGATCCGTCTGGCGTTCAGCGGCCGGGACTGAGAAGGGCAATTCCGCACGCTTCCTCGATGCCGATGCCGATGCCGATGCCGATGCCGGTGCCGATATCGCTACGCCGAGGCCGTCATGGCCGACGGCCCGTCATCCCGGCCCGTGCGATGCCCAGTTCGTAGGCGGCCGCGACCGCGCTGGCGCGATTGCGCAGGCCGAGCTTGACGAGCACATTCTGTACATGCGTCTTGACCGTGCTTTCGCTCACGACGAGTTCCGCGGCGATTTCCACGTTCTTCATTCCGCGCGCCATCAACTGCAGCACCTGCCGCTCGCGGAGGGTGAGCAGTTCGAATGCCTCGTGCCGGACCGTCCCTCCTGTCGGGGCGGCGCGGCGCGAGGTGTCGCAGCCCGGCGGGCGGATCCGGTACCCCCGCGCCACCAGCCTGAGCGCGGAGACCAGATGTCCCGGTGCCTCCCAGGTCAGCACTGCGCCCCCGGCGCCCAGCTTCTCGGCTTCCAGGCAGATGGGGTCATCGACGTCGTTGGTCAGCAGCAGCATTCTGGAGGCGCCGGACTCGGAGTAGTGGGCCGCCCGGCGCACCAGGTGGGCCACATCGATGGACCGGCAGGAGGCGTTGACGACGAGCGCGTCGAGCGAGGTGTCGAGGCAGGCTTCCAGTGCTGCGCCGCTGTCCCGGGCGCCGCCCACCAGGCTGAGATCGGGAAGGTTCCGGAAGATATGGACCAGCCCGGCGTGTACGAGGCTGGAGTCGTCGATCAGAAAGATGCGTAAGGTTCCGGGATTCTCGGCGAAGCCACCGTCCCCGGGTGCCGGCGTCTGTTCGGATCGAGCTGCACCCATGGGTTGCCTCGCATAGTCGTCCGAATCGAACAAATCACATCTTCTCCCGCTCTTCCGGTGGACAGGGCACTACTTTTCCGCCACGTTCCCGTGGCATGTTCGGCGTCTGCGTCTGGCCACTTCGGCCTAGTCCTTTCGGCGTGCACAGCTGCCGTGATCGGCTCGATGTGCTGAGGACGCCGCCTCACGGTCGAACCTAGAGTCAAGGCCATGACACAGAGCGTGGTGATTCTGGGCGGCGGCACGGCGGGGTGGATGACGGCCTCCTACCTGCGGGCGGCGTTCGCGGACCGCATCGACGTCACGGTCGTGGAGTCCCGGCGGATCGGCACCATCGGGGTGGGGGAGGCCACCTTCAGCACGGTCCGGCATTTCTTCGACTACCTCGGGCTCAGCGAGGCGGACTGGATGCCGGAGTGCAACGGCACGTACAAACTGGCGGTGCGGCTGGAGAATTGGCGGGCACCGGGAGACTGTTTCTATCATCCCTTCGAACGGATGCGAGTCGTCGACGGGGTGCCGCTCACCGACTGGTGGCAGCGGGTCGGCCCGACGGACCGCTTCGACCGGGACTGCTTCCTGATCCCCTGGCTCTGCGACGCCAAGGCCTCACCACGACACCTGGACGGCCGGCTCTTCGAGCAGGACTTCGCCGAGGCCCCCGACCGCCCGCTCTACCGTACGACCCTTGCCGAGCAGAACACCCAATTCCCCTACGCCTACCACTTCGACGCCTCCCTGCTCGCGGACTTCCTGGCCCGGTACGCGGTCAAGCGCGGTGTCCGCCGGATCATCGACGACGTGGTCGACGTCCGGCTCGACGAACACGGTGGGATCGACCACCTCGTCACCCAGGAGAACGGGGAACTGCGGGCCGGCCTGTACGTCGACTGCTCCGGCTTCCGCAGCAGGCTGCTCGGCCAGGCCATGGAAGAGCCCTTCCTCTCCTTCCGGGACTCCCTGCCCAACGACCGGGCGGTGGCCCTGCGGGTCCCGGTCGACACCGCGCAGGAGGGCATCAGACCGTGCACCACGGCCACGGCCCAGGACGCGGGGTGGATCTGGACCATTCCGCTGTACGACCGGATCGGCACCGGATACGTCTACGCGAGCGAGTACTGCGAGCCGGCGGAGGCCGAGCGGGCGCTGCGCGACTTCGTCGGCCCCGCGGCCGAGGGCCTGGAGGCCAATCACATCCGTATGCGGATCGGCCGCAGCAGCCGTGCCTGGGTGCACAACTGCGTGGGCATCGGTCTGTCCGCCGGGTTCGTGGAACCGCTGCAGTCCACCGGCATTTTCCTGATCCAGCACGCGATCGAGCAACTCGTCAGGTACTTCCCCGGCACCGAGCGGGATGCCGGAGTGCTGCGCGACGGCTACAACCTCAGCACGGCCAGGGCCATCGAAGGGGTCCGTGAGTTCCTGATCCTGCATTACCGGGGCGCGGCCCGCGCGGACAACGCCTACTGGCGCGACGCGAAGCGCAGGCAGCTGCCCGATGACATGGCGCTGCGCCTGGAGCAGTGGCAGCGCAAGCTGCCGGACAACGACACCACCTACCCCTACTACCACGCCTTCGAGCCCTACTCGTATGTGTGCATGGTCCTGGGGCTCGGCGGCATCCCGCTGCACCATCCGCCCGCGCTGGACCTGTTCGACCCCGGCCGCGCCCGGCGCGAGCTGGAACGGGTCCGCATCCAGGCGCGAACTCTGCTGGACACCCTGCCCAGCCAGGTGGAGTACCTGTCCAGGATGCGCTGACATGGCGGCCGTGCTCCAGGCCGCGGCGGCGCTGGTGGGCGTACTCGTCGTGGCCCGCCTGGCCTCCGGGACGGCCCGACGGGTGCGCCAGCCGCCGGTGATCGGTGAGATCGCCCTCGGGCTGGTGCTCGTGCCCGTCCTCACGGCGGTGGCCGGGCCGCGCGTCACCACGGCGCTGTTGCCGCCGGACGCGATCGGGTATCTGCACACGGTCGGCGTGGCCGGTCTCGCGCTGTATCTCGCGGGCGCCGGGCACTTTGTGCGGCCGCGCCGGAGCGAGGTCACACCGCGCTCCTACGCCTGGCTGCTGACGGGTTCCCTGGCACCCGGGCTGGTGGCGGGGGGTCTCCTCGCCGCCTGGGTGGGGTGGCGGGACATCCCCGCGGAACGCGGGACGGCCCCGGCCGCGGCGCTGGTACTGCTGCTCGCCGCAGCGCTGGCGGTCACCGCCGTGCCGGTGCTGGTCCGCATCCTCACCGACCGGGGCATGCTGGACTCGCCGGAGGGCCGGCTGTCCGTCCTCACCGCCGTGTCCATCGACGCCCTGACCTGGCTGATCCTGACGGGCGCGCTGGTGGCCGCCGCCGGCGACGGCGGACGGCTCGTGCAGGCCGTTGCCGTCATCGCCGGCGGCGCGCCGGCCGTCGTAGCGGTCCGGCTGGTGCTGCGCCGGAAGGCCGTGGCAGCGCTGTGCGCGCGGTGGCCGGCCGTCACCGGGGCGGCGCTCGGTGCGCTGGCGGTCCTGGCGGCCCTCGCCACCGAGCGTGCCGGGCTCACTGCGATCTACGGCGCCGTGCTGGTCGGGCTCGCCGTCCCCCGGGACGGCGGGGAGGGGCCGTGGGCGCGGCCCGTGCGGGCCGTGGCGCGGCTCGGGCGGCTGCTGGTGCCGGTGTTCTTCGTGACGACCGGGCTTGCGCTGGGCACCAAGGGACCGGGCGGGTTCTCCTGGGCGACCCTGGCCCTGGCGTTGCTGCTCGCGGTCGTGGCCAAGGTCGCCGGGGGCTACGCCGGAGCGCGCGCCGCCCGGCTGCCCACCGGCACCGCGCTGCGTATCGGGGTGCTGATGAACACGCGCGGGCTGACCGAGATCGCCGTGCTCCAGGCGGGAGTCTCCGCGGCGATACTCACCCCCGGGCTCTTCCTTGTCCTGGCGCTGATGGCGCTGATCACCACCGCCGCCACCGGGCCGTTGCTGTCGCTGGTGGAGAGGCGGTACGGGAAGACCGCTACCGGGTCGCTCCCCGAGTCCGAAGAGGTGCCCTCGCATGACGACGCCTGAAGCGGCCGCCCGGGAACAGCTCGCAGGCGAGGGGGAGTTCCGGGCCTTGATGTCCCTCTTCCCCACCGGTGTCGCGGTGATCGGCGCGCTGGACACGGCCGGACGGCCGTGGGGCATGACGTGCTCGTCCTTGTGCAGCGTCGCCCTGGCACCGCCCACGCTGCTGGTGTGCCTGCGCAGCACCAGCCCCACGCTGGATGCGCTGGTCAGCACCGGGACCTTCAGCGTCAACCTGCTGCATCACGGTGCACGGGACGTGGCGGAACTGTTCGCCTCCGGTGACCCGGACCGGTTCCGCGCGACACCCTGGCAGCTTCCCGGTGACGCGGGCGGCCCGCATCTACGGGACGCCGCCCACGGCATCGGCGACTGCCGGGTGACAAGCGCCCTGCAGGCCGGCGACCACACCGTGGTCGTCGGGCACGTACTCCGGGTCAGTGCCGCTGCCACGGCCGGACACCCGCCGCTCCTCTACGGACTGCGGCAGTACGCCGCATGGCCCGTGCGCGGTAGCGTGACGGATTCCGACTACGAGGAGTGAGTGCCGTGGAACGCAGCGAGGTGTTGACGCCCGAGGAGGTGCTCCGGAAGTCCGGGGTGCCGTTCACGGTCCTGGATCACGTCCCCATCGTGGGGCAGCACGACGCCGAGACCACACTCGGTCTCGCCACCGAAGACCTCCTGAAAACCATGGTGTTCAGGACCAGGGACGAGGTCTTCGTGCTGGCCGCACTGCCGGTCAGCGGGCGTGTCCACTACGGTCGGCTGGCCAGGGCGGCGGGCGTGTCACGGGCGATGCTCCGTCAGGCCGCGCCCGAGGAACTGAGCCTGCTCGGCATGGAACCGGGCGGTGCCAGCCCGGTGTGCGACCGGCCGGACGTCGTGACGGTCTTCGATGTCTCGGTGACCCGCATGGGCACGGTCTACTGCGGCAGCGGCCGCGCCGACCGGACCGTGAAGATCGAGGCCGAGCGCCTGATCGCACTGGTCGGCCCGAAGATCGAAGAGCTGTCCTCGTGACGCCGGGAGCCGGCCCGGCCGGCTCCCCACGCCGGACGCCGTCCTCGGTCAGGTGAACCGGGCCGGGCTGAACGGCTCGGCCGCCGCGGGAGTACGGACCCCGGTCACATACTCCGCCAGCAGCCGAGAGGTCCCGGGCGCCAGCGGCATACCGTCGATGCCGTATCCCGACAGCAGCCACAGACCCGCGGCCCCCGGTGCCGGGCCGACGATCGGCAGACCGTCCGGGGACATCGGCCGCACCCCCGACCAGGCCGCGCGCACCGGTGCCTTGGCCAGCGCCGGGGCGTGGCGCGCGGCGGCCGCCGCGATCAGCGAAACCGCCTGCTCGCCGTCGCGCACATCGTCGAGCTGTAGCGCGGGTCCGCTGCTGGAGCCGAGCACCACCTCGCCGCCGGGCAGCGGTTGCAGGGAGAAGACCACCTGGGTGCCCGAGGACGCCCGGCCGGCATCGGACACCTCGCCCAGCGACGGCGGCCCCTGCCGCTTCAGCCCTCCCGAGCCGTGCCACGTGGACTGCATCAGCGTGTGCCGGAACACCGTGTCCGTGACGGGCGCGGTACGCACCAGCCAGCCACGCGCACCGAAGACCGGGATGTCCGACCCGGCCTGCTGTGCCAGGCTCCTGGACCACGGTCCCGCCGCGAGGACGACGGCGCCCGACGGCAGCGGCCCGTCATCGGTGATCACCCCGGTCACCCGGTCACCGCGCCGCAGCAGGCCGCGCACCGCGGCGTGCGTGACGATCTCCGCGCCCGCCCGCCGGGCACGCTCGGCCAGGGCGGCGGCGGCCAGCACGGGGTGCAGGGCATACGCCCCCTCGACCGCCACGGCGCCCGCCAGCCCCGGGGAGAGGTCCGGCTCCAGCTCCAGGAGTTCGCGGGTGCCGATCTCCGTCGAAGGGAATCCCGCTTCCGTCAATGCCGCACCGTGGCTGCGGGCCCGGCCCAGGCTGTCCTCGTCGGTGGCGACCAGCAGATAGCCGTGCGGGCGCAGGCGGAAGTCCACCTCGACCTCCCGCTCGGTCTGTTCGTAGTACGCGATCGCCTCCGCGAACAGGCCGCCGCAGGCCGGCAGCGGGCTCGGCAGCAGCCCTCCCTGGTTGCGGCCGGTCGCGCCGCCCGCCAACGGGCCGCGCTCCAGCAGGAGAACGCTCAGTCCGCGCGCGGCGAGCTGTGCGGCGCAGGCGCAGCCGGCGATCCCGCCGCCCACCACGATCACGTCATGTGCCATGAGTTCCGGTTCCTTCCCTGGGCCGCTCAGCAGCGGGGACGAGTGCCCGGCGCCCCAGGGCGTCGCGGGCGATGGCGCTCAGGAGGTGCGGTATCGCCTCTTCGCACTCTTCGACGTCCGGTGTCGTCAGCGCATCCGGCTTCTCCGGCCGGCTGGACGCGAAGTGCGGGTACAGGCCGTTGGTGGCCAGGTCGTCGCGCACGGCCCGCACCCGGCGGAGCAGTTGCGAGGTGACCTGTGACCGTGCGGAGGATGCCCGGAGGGTGAGGAAGTAGGTGTCGTACAGCACCGCTCGCACATCCCTCGGCAGGATGCGGCCGCTGCCCGCCGACGACTGGAGCAGCGAGGGGGCGTCGGGCACCAGCTTGCGGGCGATGCCCTCGTGTACGGCGTCGTTGAGCGTGCACTCCCGTTGCAGCGCGTCGGCCCGGCTGCCCCAAACAGCCGGCAGGCGGCCCCGTAACAGCGCCCGGACGGGCCCGTAGTCGCGGGCCCAGGCGCCGGCGAAACCGGGATGGTGCAGGACCATGCTCGGTCTGATGAGCCGGTGGTAGACGTCCCGGGTGCACGATGCGGTGTAGAGCAGCATGGCCGAGTAGCCGCGTACCAGACGGGCCGCCTGCGGGACGTCCGGACCGCCCGGGGGCGCGGCGACGTCGGCCGCCTGCCGTCGCAGCTCCTGCCAGAACAGGAACGTCAGCTGATGGCCGGTGATCCACCGGAACCAGAACAACTGCTCTGCCGAGTCCGGGACACCCGGGCCGCGCGATGACGGGGGCCCGTCCGTTCCTCCGCCCCACAGCTCCGGGTACCGGCCGCTCGGATCCGTGCCGCCGCCCTCCTCGCCCCGGGCCGGGTGGAGCGGCAGGAACAAGGGCTCCAGCCCGTAGGCCCGGCCGCCGAACTCGGGGACAGCTGCATCCAGGAGAGCGGCGGTCGAGTCGTCGTCCTGTGTGGTCACCGCCCCTCGGCCTCCGCCGGTATGTGCGTGAACTCGTACTCCAGCCCGTTCACGTCGTACGCGTAGAAGCTGCTGACCCGGTCGCCGTCCACGACGATCCCGGTCGGGGGATCGGGCCGGGCGAAGGAGTACTTCCCCGACGCGAACAGCCGCTGCCAGCGGTCGCGCCACTCCTGTAGTTCCGCCGTCGACTCAGCGGTCATGCACACATGCTGGAACTGGAGGAGGTCCGGCCGCGGGAGGGAGTAGGAGGCCGCACGGGAGAAGAGGTGGAAGCGGGTTCCCGCGGCCACCACCTCGGTCAGCCGGACGATTCCGGGCAGCCGGCCGCGTGTCAGGCCGGAGAAGCTGTCGAGGGTCCAGGCCACGGTGCCACCGAAGAACTCGGTGTACCAGGCGACACAGTTGTCGTGGTCGGCGGTCTCCACCCCGAGATGGTGCAGGCCGGTCCGCAGTGCTCCGCCCGGCGGTTTGGGTTCATCCACAGGTATCGGTCTTCCTTTCATCTGGCGACTGCGTAGGCCTGTTCGCCTCGCGGGGACGCGGCCGCGACGACCATGCCGTTGCCGGGCTCGACGCCCACGGCGCACACCTTGCCCAGCGACCAGTCGGGGACGGGCTCGATCTCGTGCCCACGACGGGTGAGGTCCGCCGTGACATCGTCGGGGCACCGGCTCTCGACCTTCACCGCAAGCGGCCGGTGGGTGCGGGGAGTGAAGGAGCTCGGGACATGCTCGGAGTGGAAGGCGAGGGTTTCGGCGGAGCGTTGCAGATCGTGCCCGAAGACGGTGTGGGCCAGGAAGAAGCCCAGCGTCCACTGGTCCTGCTGATCGCCGCCCGGCGTGCCGAACGCGAGCCGGGCCCGGCCGTCGCGCAGGACCAAGGTGGGACTCAGCGTCGTACGGGGCCGCTTGCCCGGGGCGAGGGAGTTCGGGTGGCCGTCCGCCAGCCAGGCCATCTGCCCCCGAGTGCCGAGCGGAAAGCCGAGGCCCGGAATCACCGGCGAACTCTTGAGCCAGCCACCGCTGGGAGTGGCGGCCACCATATTGCCGTGGCGGTCGGTGACCGTCAGACAGCAGGTGTCTCCCCGGGCCTCGGTCATCGCCACGACCGGCGGGACCACGGTCGGCAGGCCGTCGTACAACTGGCCCTGCCAGTACGGGCCGCCGGGCGGCTCCACGCGGTCCACCGGGGGGATCCAGGGACGCCGGCCCCCGGGAGCGCCGGGCCGCAAGGCACCGGCGGCCCGGTCGCCGACGAGTTGCCGGCGCTGCCGGGTGTAGCCGGGGTCCAGGAGGGCGGTCAGCGGCACATCCGTGAACTCCGGGTCCCCGTACCAGGCCTCGCGGTCCGCGTAGGCCAGCTTGGCGCACTCTGTGACGGTGTGCAGGTAGTCGGCGCTGTCCAGGCCCATGGCCGCGAGGTCGAAGCCCTCCAGGAGCGCGAGCTGCTGGAGGAAGACCGGTCCCTGCGACCACGGACCGGGCTTGTGCACCTCGACTCCCCGGTACCGGCAGCTCGCCGTGGTCTCCGTCCGTACCTCCCAGCGCGCCATGTCGTCACCGGTGAGAAGGCCGCTGTGCCGCCGCCCGGTGGCGTCCAGGACCGAAGCGTGCCGCAGATGACCGTCAATGGCCTCGGCGACGAATCCGCTGTAGAACGCCTGGTGAGCGGCGCGAATCTGCCGCTCACGACCCGGCCCGGCGGCCTCCGCCTCCTTGAGCACCCGTCGGTAGGTCTCGGCGAGCACGGGGTTGCGCATGCGGGATCCGGCGGGCGGCGGGGCACCGTGCACCAGATAGGTGCGCCCCGACTCGGCCCACTCGCCCCGGAAGAGCGGGGCCAGGACGCCAATCGCCCCGGCCGCCCTGGGCAGCAGCGGGTAGCCGTCCGCCGCATAGCCGATGGCATGATCCAGCACCTGCCGCAGACGCAGCGTGCCGTACTGCTCCAGCAGTTTCAGCCACGCGCCGAAGGCCCCCGGAACGGTTGCCGGAAGCAGCCCGGAGCCGGGGATCCGGGGCAGGCCCAGCTTCCGGAACGCCGCCGCAGTGGCCGCCCCCGGCATGGGGCCCTGCCCGCAGATGACGCGGACAGCGCCGTCGGCGGCGTCGAAGAGGAGAATCGGCACATCGCCGCCGGGCCCGTTCAGATGCGGTTCGACGACCTGCAGTACAAAGCCGGCTGCCACGGCGGCGTCGAAGGCATTGCCCCCGCGCTCCAGTACGGCCATCCCCGCTGCCGAGGCGAGCCAGTGCGTCGAGGACACCGCGCCGAAGGTGCCCCGCAGTTCGGGACGCGTCATGACCACGAGGGCGCCTCAGTCCGCTGCCGACGGCGACGGCAGGTCGCTCAAGGACGCCGCTATCTGCGCGTCCGAGACGGTCGGGTTCTCCAGCGAGCCGGCGAGGAAGGAGTCGAAGGCCGCCAGATCGAAGTTGCCGTGCCCGGAGACATTGAAGAGGATCACCCGCTCCTCCCCGCTCTCCCGAGCGGCCAGCGCCTCCACGAGCGCCGCCTTGAGCCCGTGTGACGACTCCGGAGCGATGACGAAGCCCTCGCTGCGTGCGAAGCGCACCGCCGCATCGAAGATCTCGGTCTGCGGGAAGGCACGGGCCTCCACCAGCCCGTGCTCCTTCAGCAGACACAGGCTGGGCGCGTCGCCGTGGTAGCGCAGACCGCCGGCGTGGATGGGGCCGGGGATGAAGTCGTGCCCGAGGGTGTGCATGTACAGCGGTGGGGTGAGCCCGGCGGTGTCCGGATAGTCGTACGCCAGCTTGCCGCGGGTGAGGGTGGGGCAGGCCTCGGGCTCCGCGGCGAGGAACCGGGTCCGCGGGCGGGCGCCGCTGAGCCGGTCCTGCAGGAACGGGTAGGCGAGTCCGGCGTAGTTCGAGCCGCCGCCGACGCACCCGATCACCACATCGGGGTACTCGCCCATGATCTCCATCTGCTTCTTCGCCTCCAGACCGATCACGGACTGGTGCAGCAGCACATTGTTCATGATCGAGCCCAGGGCGAACTTGGTGTCGTCCCGGCCGAGCGCGTCCTCGACGGCCTCGCTGATGGCGATGCCGATGCTCCCGGGCGAATCGGGGTCCTTGGCCAGGGCGTCGCGCCCCGCCGCGGTCCGCCGGGTCGGCGAGGCATGGACCTGCGCGCCCCAGCTCTGCATCAGCGACTTGCGGTAGGGCTTCTGCTCGAAGGAGGCCCGGACCATGTAGACGTTCACTTCCAGCCCGAAGAGCGCCCCGGCGAACGACAACGCCGAGCCCCACTGCCCCGCCCCGGTCTCCGTCGTGAGCCGTCGGATGCCCTCCTCCGCCGCGTAAAATGCCTGCACCACGGCCGTGTTCGGCTTGTGCGACCCGGAGGGCGACACGCCCTCGTACTTGAAGTAGATATGCGCCGGTGTGTCGAGCGCCCGCTCCAGACGTTCCGCCCGGCACAGCGGCGAGGGCCGCCAGATCTTGTAGATGTCCCGGATTTGCTCCGGGATGTCCACCCAGCGCTCCTGGGTGAACTCGTGCTCGATGACCTTCGCGGGCAGCAGCGCCGTCAGGTCCGCCGGTTTCAGGGGCGCCATGGTCGTCGGGTTGAGGGGGCCGGGGAGCGCCGCGGGAAGGTCGGGAAGGATGTTGTACCAACGGTCGGGCAGGTCGGATTCTGACAGCAGGACTCGCTTCAACACCGGTGCTTCCCTTCATCGAGAGCGGGGTGCGACGACGACGCGCGAGCATCGTATGGAGGGCGGAAGCACACGAGCTTCGTCTGTTGTGCCCGATACCGGGCGCCGGACTCCACAGATGGAACTAGTCCGAAAGGCGTGGAACCGCGCGCGGGTGTCACGGCGGGGGCGCTCCGGCTGGTGGACTGTGGCATGCGAGCAACGCGGCGCTCCGAGCCGCCCCGGGCTGCGTCGAGCCGCTCACCCGGACGCGGCGCCAGAACCGGTCAAGCGTCGCTCGCCGACGACCCCCGGACCACCGCATCGGAGGAAACGGCCATGAACGTAACCGACGCAGAACTCGTCCGCGCAGGGGAGAACCGCCGCTTCGACGCCATCGTGGCGCGCGACTTCGGCAGCTTCGCCCAGCTTGCCCATCCCGGCCTGGCCTACACCCACTCCAACGGGGCGGTGGACACGCTCGATTCCTATCTCGCCAAGTGCGAGAGCGGCTTCTACGTCTACCACCGCATCGCGCACCCGGTGGACGCCCTCACGGTCGTCGGTGACACGGCCGTCGTCATCGGTGAGATGCACGCCGACATGACCGCGGGCGGGGTCCGCAGAACACTGGCGAACCGCTCGCTCGCGGTGTGGGCCCGCACGGACGGCAGATGGAAGTTCCTCGCCTACCAGGCGACCGTCAAGCGGTAACGCCGTACGAGTGGCACGGCATCCCTCGCCCTCGCCACCTTGCTCAGCGCTCCCCTGACGACGAACCACAATTCAGGAACATCGGGCTCTCAGTTGCCGCGGCGCACCCGGGCCGCCTTGCGGGCCTCGGCGAGCTTGCGGGCCTCGCCGGCCTTGCGGGACTTGCCGCCGGTGCCGCGGGAGGCGTCCTTGCTGGTGCCCAGGCCGCGGAAGGGGGCGTTGGTGTTCTTGGCCCGGGGTGCGGCGGGCCCGCCGTCGAGCGGGGTGCCGGAGGGGGCCTTGGCCCCGGTGATCCGGCTCAGCTCCGCCTCCCCCGAGCGCACCTTGGTGATCGTCGGCTCGATGCCGGCCCCGGCCATCAGCCGGCTCATCTCGCGGCGCTGGCCCGACAGCACCAGCGTGACGACGCTGCCGGACTCACCGGCCCGCGCGGTGCGGCCCGCGCGGTGCAGATAGTCCTTGGGGTCGGTGGGCGGGTCGACGTTGACCACGAGATCGAGGTCGTCGACGTGCAGGCCACGGGCCGCGACATTGGTTGCCACCAGGACGGTGACCTGGCTGTTCTTGAACTGCGCAAGGGTCCGTGTGCGCTGCGGTTGGGACTTGCCGCTGTGCAGGGCCGCGGCGTGCACCCCGCTGGCCCGCAGATGCCGGGTGAGCTGGTCGACGGCGTGCTTGGTGTCCAGGAAAAGCAGTACGCGGCCGTCACGGGCAGCGATCTCCGTGGTGACGGCGTACCGGTCGGGGCCGTGGACGACCAGCACATGGTGGTCCATCGTCGTGACCGCGCCCGCGGACGGGTCGACCGAGTGGACGACGGGGGCGTGGAGGTAGCGACGGACAAGATGGTCGACGTCGTGGTCCAGGGTGGCCGAGAACAGCATCCGCTGGCCGTCCGGGTGCACCTGGTCGAGCACCGCGGCGACTTGCGGCAGGAAGCCCATGTCACACATCTGGTCGGCCTCGTCGAGGACGGTGATCCGTACCCGTCCCAGGAGGCAGGCCCTGCGCTCGATGAGGTCGTGCAGGCGGCCAGGGGTGGCGACGACGACCTCGGCTCCGTCGCGCAGCGCAGCGGCCTGCCGGCCGATGGACATGCCGCCGACGACCGTGGCCATCCGCAGCCGGAGCGCGTCGGCATACGGCGTGAGCGCCTCGGTGACCTGCTGGGCCAGCTCCCGGGTAGGTACCAGGATCAGAGAGAGGGGCTGCTTGGGCTCCGCGCGCCGTCCGGCCGTCCGGGCGAGCAGCGGCAGGCCGAAGGCGAGCGTTTTGCCCGATCCGGTGCGTCCGCGCCCCAGGACGTCGCGGCCCGCGAGGGCATGGGGCAGCGTGGCTGCCTGGATCGGGAAGGGCTCGCGCACGCCGAGCTCGGTGAGCGTGCGCAGCACCTCCGCCGGCAGTTCCAGGTCGGCGAAGGAGGCGACCGGGGACACCGTCGGGGCAGCGGGCACCGGCTGGGGGAGGTCGCCGTGTGAGGTGCCGGGGCGGTCCGGGTGGTTCATGAAGAGCCTTCCGCAGGGGGAACATACCGAGGAAGGCCCGGCAGGAATGAGCAGCCGACGAACGAGACGAACGAGGGGAACCCGACGGACGGAATCGCCGGTCCTCACGGCCGTCCAAACATGTGAGACTAACACAAAGTGACACTTCGACCTGGCGCTGTGGTGCTGATCGCTCCGCCTGCGTCGGTGATGCGACACGGACCGAGCGCGATGTATCCGCTGGCGGGTCTGCCGGAGAAGGCGCGGTTGAATTCGTCGAGGCGCGGCCCGGCCCGCAATCACCCCCGGGCAGCTGAGGGCGAAGCCCGTCCCTCCGTGGTGGCCGTTCAGATCACGAGAGCGTCATCGTGGGGGAGTACATGTCCCACCACAGGGCCAGGTCCAGCGTCCTTTCGAGCCCCCGCCGGTACGCCGGGGAGAGCCGGGGAGCGTCGTCTTTCGCGGCGCGCTCCAGCCAGTTGCGGTCGACGAGCGCGAACACGGGGTGCGAGGAACGCGACAGCAGATCCTTGGCATGGCGCTGGAGCGCGACCGTGTACTGCGGGTCCTGTGTGGACGGGTAGGGGCTCTTCACACGGTCGTAGACCGACTTCGGCAGCAGATCCGCCGTGGCCTCGCGCAGCAGGCTCTTCTCCCGTCCGTCGAAGGACTTGAGCGACCACGGGGTGTTGTAGACGTACTCGACCAGCCGGTGGTCGCAGAACGGCACCCGCACCTCCAGCCCGACCGCCATGCTCGCGCGGTCCTTGCGGTCGAGCAGGATCCGTACGAAACGCGTCAGGTGCAGATAGCAGCTCTTGCGCATCCGGAACTCGAAGTCGCTCTCCTCGTCGAGGCGCTCGATGTCCCTGACGGCGGAGCGGTAGCCGTCCTGGATGTAGGAGCCCAGGTCGAGGGCGTTGGTGACCTCGGCGTTGAGGATGTTGCCGTCGTTGCCGGAGCGCTGCGCGAAGCGGACCAGCCAGGGGAAGGTCTCGGCCCGGCGGGCCTCCTCGTCGAAGAACTGCTGGTAGCCGCCGAAGACCTCGTCGGCCGACTCGCCGGACAGGGCGACCGTCGAGTGCCGGCGGATCGCCTTGAACAGCAGGTAGAGCGAGGCGTCCATGTCGCCGAAGCCCATCGGGATGTCCCGCGCCCGGATGACCTTCGCGCGGACGTCGAGGTCCGCCAGAGCGGCCGAGTCCAGCACGATGTCCTGATGGTCGGTGCCGGAAAGGCGGGCCACGTCGTGCACGAAGGGCGTGTCGGGGGTGGCGCGCAGCTCGTCGGCCACGAAGTGCTCGGTCCGGCCGGCGAAGTCGACGGCGAAGCTGCGGACCGTCTCGCCCACCTCGCCCAGCTGACGGGCCGCCAGGGCGGTCATCGCCGAGGAGTCCAGACCGCCCGACAGCAGGGTGCAGCGCGGCACATCGGAGACGAGCTGACGGCGGACGATGTCGTCGAGCAACGTACGGACCTGGGCGATCGATGTGTCCCGGTCGTCCTGGTGCGCACGGGTGTGCAGCGACCAGTAGACGCGCCGGCGCAGCCCGTTGCGGTCCACGGTGACCACCGTGCCGGGCTCCACCTCGTGCATGCCCGCCCAGATGGCATGGCCGGGCGTCTTGACGAAGGCGAAAAGCTCGCGGAGGCCGTCGAGCCCGACGTTCCGCTCGGCGAGCGGATGGGCGAGGATCGCCTTCGGCTCGGAGCCGAACAGCACGCCGTCCGGGGTGGGGTAGTAGTAGAACGGCTTGATGCCCATCCGGTCGCGGATCATGACGAGCCGTTGGCGCTCCCCGTCCCAGACCGCGAACGCGAACATCCCGTTGAGGCGTTCGGCGACCGCCTCGCCCCACTGGAGGTAGCCGCGCAGGACGACCTCGGTGTCGGAGCCGGTCGTGAAGTGGTGGCCCCCGGAGGTGAGCTCCTCCCGCAGTTCACCGAAGTTGTAGGTCTCGCCGGAGTACACGAGGGTGACCGGGCTGCCGTCCGGCCGCTCGGCGGTCATCGGCTGACGTCCACCGGGCAGATCGATGATCGCGAGGCGGCGGTGCCCGAGTGCGGCGGGCCCCTGCACCCAGGTGCCCCGGTCGTCGGGCCCGCGGCACGCCAGCGTCTCGGTCATCGCGTCCACGGTTGCCTGCTCGGAGCACAGATCACGGTCGAAGGAAATCCAGCCGGTGATGCCACACATGCCATGTCCTCCTGATCCGGACCGGGGCCCCGCTTCGAAGTCCCGTCCTTCGTTCGTACGCGCCGTAAGGCGGACGGGACGTTGACGACAGGGCCCCGGGAACCGTCGGACACCGCGAGCGGGGACACCGGTGCCCGGTTGCCCGACGGCCTCGCCGTAAGCCAGTTGTATCGGGCACCTGTGCAACGAGCGTGTTCCTGGGACGCCGCCCCGTCAACCTGGCCCTCACCCGCCGGGGCCGCGCGCCACCTGGCTCCTCCGCTGCGGAAGCGGCCCCTGAAAGCGACCTGAACTGCCGCTTTGCCAGGCTCCCCGGGCCGGGGGCGGAGATCCGGCGGAGCACTGCGCCACCCGGGAGCGAGGGAAAGCCTTTACCTGGAGGGATGGCAGACGAACGCCGGCGGACCGCTCGCCGGCGGGGGCCGTGGACGACGGCGCTACGAGCCGCCGGTGAAGGGCTGGGTGCGGGCGATGAGCAGGGCGACATCATCCGGGTCGTCGGGGCGCCGGAGTTCGCGCAGCAGCCGGTCGCAGGTCTCCTCCAGGGAGTGGTCGGGCGCGTCGAGCAGGCGGCGCAGGGTTTCGAGGCGTTCGTCGAGGGGTTGGTGGCGGGTTTCGACCAGCCCGTCGGTGTACAGGACCAGTTGGTCGTCCGGGTCGAGCCGGAAGGTGGTGGTCTCGAAGGGGACACCGCCGACTCCGAGCGGGGTGCCGGTGGGCAGATCGAGCAGCTCGGGGTGTTTGCCGCTGCGGACGAGGACGGGCGGCAGATGGCCGGCGGTGGCGATATGGCATGCGGCGCGGTGCGGGTCGTAGGTGGCGTAGACGCAGGTGGCGATGTAGTGCTCCAGCCCTGAGGTGATCTTGTCGAGGTGCTGGAGGACCTGGGCGGGGTCGAGGTCGAGGTCGGCGAAGGCGCTGGTGGCGGTGCGCAGGCGGCCCATGGTGGCGGCGGCGTCGATCCCGCTGCCCATGACGTCGCCGACGACCAGCGCGGTCTTGTCACCTTCGAGCGGGAGGACGTCGTACCAGTCGCCGCCGATCTCGTACGTGGCCTGCGCGGGCCGGTACCGGGAGGCGATCTGCAGACCGGGAAGGCGGGGCGGGTGGTCGGGGAGCAGGCTGCGCTGCAGGGTCTCGGCGGCGTTGCGCACGCTCTGGTGCGAGCGGGCATTGTCGATGCACACGGCCGCGCGGGAGGCCAGCTCGGCGGCGAGCGCGAGGTCGTCCTCGTCGAAGGGCAGCGGGTTGCGGGCGCGGCTGAGCCCCAGACAGCCGAGGATCTGGCCGCGGGCGGTGAGCGGGGCGAGCAGGTAGGAATGCACCCCGGCGCGGGCCAGCAGAGTGGCGGCGTGCTCGTTGCGGGCGATACGGGCCAGGTCGTTGTCGTCCGCGTGGGAGACCAGGATCGGGCGGCCGGTGCGTACGCACCGGGTGGCCAGCCGGTCGGCACCGTAGGCGGCGGTCTGGCCGGGAGGGTCGGCGGCCTGCAGGGCTTCGGTGGGATAGGCGCCCTTCACGGCGAGGGCGCGAAAGAGCGCGGGGCCCTCGCCGGGGGCCGGGCGGTGCTCGCCCAGGACGGAGTCGAGCACATCGACCGTGACGACGTCGGCGAGTTCGGGAACGGTGACCTCGGCCAGCTCCCGGGCGGTCTGTTCCACCTCCAACGTGGTGCCGATACGGGCGGAGCCGTCCGCGATCAGCGCCAGGCGCCGCCGCGCCTCGGTGGCCTCCATGGCTGCCTGGTACCGGTCGGTGACGTCCACCACCAGGTCGGCCACTCCGATCACCCGCCCCTGGGGGTCCTCCAGCCGGTACAACGAGATCGACCATGCATGCTGGCGGTCCGGGTCGGCGGGACTGCGGCCGACGACGGTGGTCTGGTCGACCATGGGTACCCCCGTCTCGAGGACCTGCTGCATCGCGGCCTCGGGCACTTCGAACTTCGCGGCGGTCATGATCTCGCGGTAGTGCCGGCCGAGGTGGTCTTTCGCGGGAATGCCGTGCATCCGTTCCAGGGCGGGATTGACGGCCACATAACACAGCTCGGTGTCGAGTATCGCCAGCCCGATGGGGGACTGGGAGATCAGCCGGGTGGACAGTGCGACATCCCGTTCCAGCTCGCGCAGAGTCGGTGAGTCGGTGGCGAGCCCGAGCGCGAAGAAATCACCGTGGTCGTCCGTCAGCCGCATATTGTGCAGCTCCACCAGCCGCGCGGTGCCGTCCTTGTGCCGGACGGGGAATGCGCCGGCCCAGCTCTGGCCGGTCTCCATGACCTCGGCGAACTTCTTGACCACCAGGTCCCCGTGCTCTTCGTGGATGAGCAGTGGCGCCGCGTACCGCCCGAGCGCCTCCTCGGCGGTATAGCCGTACAGATCCTCGGCCTGCGGACTCCACAGGACGATCCGCCCCTCGGCGTCCACCAGCACCGCGGCGACACCGAGAAGGTCCATCAGCCCGCTCGGCTGCGACGCCTTGCCCTCCGGTTCACCGGCGCCGGACGGACGCACCTCGGCTGCGCTCACCCCGGCACTCCTTCCGTCTGCCGGACCCGCGGGACCTGCCCTCGCCCCGTTCCGGGACCTGTCCATGGGTCTGTCCGTGGCCCGGTCCCTGTCCGGTGAGTGCTCTGGCTTCCATCGTGCCCCCGGATCGTCCGAGCGCACACTCGTCCGGCCCCAGGCCCCGGGAGGCCGTGCCGTACAGGCGCCCCGGCGAGCGGCCGTCGGAGGGGCAGGGCGCCGCGAGTGAGGGATGCCCGCGGCGGTCGATCCGCACCGGTGTGAAGCGTATGGGCGCCTTCAGAACTTGCCGAGCGGGAAACCGGGGACCAAGGTGAAAGGAAAACTCACGGGAGATCGGAGCGCATCGTGGTCGTTCTTGGAATCATTCTCCTCGTTGCCGGATTTGTGACCGGCATTTCCATTCTCTGGACCATCGGAATCATTCTCGCCGTTATCGGTGCGGTCCTGTGGGTCCTCGGCGTGATGGGGCACGCGGTCGGCGGGCGAAAGCATTACTGGTAGCGCAACAGCATTACGTAGCGCCACAGCATTACGTAGTGCAAGAGCATTACCCGTAGTGCAAGAGCATTACGGGCAGCGCAACGTGTCGGCCCCCGGCCACGATCACCGGCGCCCCGGACGGCGTCCGCCCGCCGAAACCGTCAGTCCACAGGAGCCGGTGCAGGGGCACGACGGCGAGCGATGAGGCCCAGTACGACGTCCGCGGCCAGGAACACCACGAGCGAAACGCCGAGCAACGGCACCGCCCAGCCCACCACCCCGACGACGAGTACGAGCGGGACCAGCACGGGCAGCGGAATCTGCCGCCACGCCCCACGCTGCACCGGCCGTCCGAAGGACAGCGCGCGCTCGCGGGTGGGACGGCGCTGCCACCACATCCGGTACCCCCAGAGGATCAGGAAGATGAGCGCGAGGGCGAGCGCGGCCAGGGCGATCTGGTTGACGATGCCGAACAGGGTGCCGGTGTGCAGGTCGATGCCGTAGCGGGAGAGCTTGGCCAGCACGGGGTAATCCGCGAAGCGCGAGACATCGGTGACCTTTCCGGTGCCCGGGTCCACCGCGACGGCGTCCTGCTTCTCGGGCCAGCTGCGCTGGACCTGCTTGACGACATAGGCGCTGCCCCGCTCCGCCGGCAGGCCGATCTCGACGGGGTCGGACAGGCCCTCGGCGCGGGCCGCCGCGAATACCTTGTCAATGCCCACGTCCGACGCCGCGGATCCGCCCGATGCGCCGTCGTGCATCCCCGGCATGTCGGGCATCCCCGCCATCCCTCCGGAGCCGCCGTGGTGGGCGTGCTCCCCGGCCACCGCCGTCGAAACGGTCGGCGTCGCCTGCCCCAGGGACTGGCGGAGCTCGTCGATGTTCGCCCCGGCGTACGTGGACCAGGTCAGGCCGGTCGCGGAGAGGAAGAACAGGCCGGTGGCGGCCCACACCCCCACCGCGCCGTGCCATGACAGCGTCCGGCGCCGGCCGGTGGCGGTGCGGTCCGGCAGCGCGAGGGCCCGCAGCCTGCGACTCGTACGCCGGCGCCCGATCCACAGCGCGAGCCCGCCGCCGACGACCACCCACAGCCAGCTGGCGGCCAGTTCGCTGTAGAGACGGCCGTTCTCGCCCAGGTGCAGGTTGCGGTGGAGATCGTCGAGCCAGGTGCGCAGCGGCAGCGCCCCCGTGGCACCGTACGTCTCCAGCGCACCCCGGACGCTGCCGGTGTGCGGGTCGACGAAGACGGCGAGCTGGTGCTCGGCGGACACTCCCGGCACGCCGGAGAGCAGGACGCGTGTGGTGTCCCCGGGCTCCGGTGCCGGGCGTACGGCGGCGACCTCGCCCTCCGGGTGCGCCTTACGGGCGACGGCGACCTGCCGGGACAGCGGCAGTGTGTGTTCCCCGGCCGGGACCCTCAACTCGTGCGCATAGATCACTTTCTCCGCCTGGAACGAGCCGGTGTAGAGCAGTCCGGTGACCGCGGTGACGAGGAGGAAAGGCGCGACGAGCACACCGGCGTAGAAGTGCAGGCGCAACACCAGCGGCCGCAGCACGGACCACCCGGTCCGCTGTACGGCCGCCCGTTGCGCGCCGGTGCCGACGGCGTGCGGGGCACCTCCGGCGTCTTCGGCGCTTCCGCCATCTCCGCCATCTCCGCCATCTCCGGCATCGCCGGCATCGCCGGCATTGCTCGATGCGAGACGTTGTTCAGTGGGCACGCGGATGCTCCCAGCTCGAAGGTGATGTGGCCCAGTCCTCTGCCGTACCGCTTCAGGGAGTCGGACAAGGGGTGGGGCGAGTTCCGGCGAGATGGTGTGAAGTGGCCCATGGGGCGGACGGCCGCGATGCGGCGGCTCCGCGCATCCGCTGAAGTACGGCCGGACCAGGCGGAGTCGGACTCCGGTCGCCGCCTTCTGTGCCACGGCCGAGGGCGCATGGCGGCTCGCCGGGCGCGTACGCGGAGCGCCGTGCGCTCTCACCGGTTCCGTGGTCGTCGTGGCCGGGCGCCGAGCGCACCCGCTGTTCGGCCTGGCAGAGGTGTTCACGGCACCAGTGCAGTTGAGGGCACTCCCCAAGGCAACGGCCGGCGCGATTCTTGCGCGATACCTACGAAACCCTTCCCGCGCCCGGGGCGCGGGTGTCAGCGGCGCGGCCGCCGTACCGGGCCGTCACCCGCTGTTCTGTGGGGGCATGCCAGGGCATTCCGGGGCATCAAACGATCTCTGTTGACCCGAGCACCGCGGCGTCGGACAGGCGGGGCCTCCCGCTTGTCCGACGCCGCTGGGCGCTTCGACCGCCGTCCGTACCCGCCTGCCCGGTCCAGGGCCTGCCCGATGGGTTCCCTGTGGTGCCGGGGCATCGGCCGGCGCAGCCCCTCCGGGGGCACAGTGGTGTCTGTGGGCCGGCGTGCCGGGCGGGCGATGCCTACTGCGTGACCACGCCGGACTTGGCGATGGTGATCTCGGCGCGGGTGGCACCGCCGTGGGAGCCCAGGGACTCGATCTTCCTGACGATGTCCATGCCCTCGACGACCTCGCCGAAGACGACGTGCTTGTTGTCGAGCCAGTCCGTGACGATGGTGGTGATGAAGAACTGCGAGCCGTTGGTGTTCGGGCCGGCATTGGCCATGGAGAGCTGACCGGGCTTGGTGTGCTTGATCTGGAAATTCTCGTCCGGGAACTTCGCGCCGTAGATGCTCTTGCCGCCGGTGCCGTTGCCGGCGGTGAAGTCGCCGCCCTGGAGCATGAAGTCGGGGATGACACGGTGGAAGCCGGATCCCTCGTAGCCGAAGCCGTGCTGACCGGTGGCGAGCTCACGGAAGTTCTGTGCGGTCTTGGGGACCACGTCGTCGAACAGGGTGAAGACGATCCGCCCGGCCGGAGCGCCGTCGATGGTGATGTCGAAGTACACGTTGTTACTCATGACGGCATCCTTGCATCTGCGA
The DNA here is from genome assembly GCF_053612065.1 of Streptomyces sp. NPDC054765. Taxonomy (NCBI): domain Bacteria; kingdom Bacillati; phylum Actinomycetota; class Actinomycetes; order Kitasatosporales; family Streptomycetaceae; genus Streptomyces; species Streptomyces sp. NPDC054765. Next base: position 40,512 of record NZ_JBSHBP010000034.1, read on the forward strand.
TCGCCGGGGCGAGGCGCGGCCCCCGGAGCCCGGTCGCGACCGGGCGGCACGTCGGCCGGCGCCACGCCCCACCGCCCGTGATGCGTTCGCCGTCGAGCACCTGGCGGGCCTGCTGCTCGTACCGTGAGGGGGAGGTGTTGTCATGGATGCGTCATGCGCTTGCCCCGGGCGATGCCGCACTGGATAGGAGTAGCACGGCCACCCTGAGGACTCTCGCGCCGTGTGCCGCACACCTAGTGTGGCGACCATGGACAGCGACAACCAGCTCGGGCAGTTCCTGCGGGCTCGCCGTGAACTCGTACAGCCCGAGGACGCAGGCATCGCGGCCGGGAGCCGACGTCGTGTGGCGGGGCTGCGCCGGGAAGAGGTGGCGACGCTGGCGGGGGTCAGCACCGACTACTACGTACGGCTCGAACAGGGCCGTGAACGGAATCCTTCGGCTCAGGTCGCCGATGCACTGGCCCGGACGCTGGGGCTGGACGAGGAGGCGGCCCTTCACCTGCGGCAACTCGCCCGCCCGGCCGCCCGGCGGCCCCGCCGGACCGTACGGCCGGAGCGGGTCAGCCCGGCCCTGCTGCGCATGATGGAGGGCTGGCACCGGACCCCGGCAGTGGTCCTGGGCCGCTTTCTGACCGTGCTGGCCCACAACAGCCTGGGCAGAGCCCTGTTCGACGGGCACACCTACAGCGGGGACCTGGTACGCCTGGTGTTCCTCGACCCGGACGCCGAGGAGTTCTATCCGGACTGGGAGCGGGTCGCGGTCAACACCGCGGCCGGGCTGCGGGCCGCGGCCGGAACCGACTCCGACGACCCCCGGCTGATCGGGCTGGTCGGCGAACTCTCGGTGAAGAACGAGGCGTTCCGCCGTCTGTGGGCCCGCCATGACATCCGCCAGAAAACCCATGAGACCAAACGCTTCCGGCACCCCTTGGTCGGGGAGATCACGCTGGACTACGAGTCGCTGACCGTGAACAGCGCCCCCGGCCAGCAACTCGTCGTCTACCAAGCCGCCCCGGGCAGTCCGTCCGAACAGGCCCTGTCCTTGCTGGGCAGCCTCACGGCCGGTGAGACGGCCGGAGCCGCGAAGCCCGCGGACACCACATCCCCCGGCGAGTGGTAAGCGTTCCCGTGGCGGTGTTCCCCGCCGCGGTGTTCCCAGCGGCGGCGTACGTCGCACGTTCCCCTGCCGCCATCAGGTGCCCCTGCCCTGTAGCGGAACCGGCGGCACGGGCCACAACGGTCCGGTGAATTCACCTACAGGGTCACGCACGGCGCATCCGGGGTGTGCCGCGCGCTTGTCGGACCGGACGTTCTCCTTCCCCCATGTCCCCGCCGCTCCCCTCCCTGCCGCTGACTGCTGACCGCTGACTGCCGTGCCCCGACGCCCCGCCGGCCGTCCGACGAGCGCGAATCCGGGCGGGGTGGTGACGGCCGAAGGTGTTCGCTGTCCGACACCTTGTGGCCTGCGTCACTGGCTGGTTAAGCTCCAGCACGCTTAAGGCACATTTCCTCCGCAAGTTGACCTATTGGTGAGGCGATCTTCACGATCTGCCCACGTATATGAGGTGGCTTCGCATGGAACGGCGATCAGTGACCCCGCGCGCGAAGGCGACTTACCACACGGCTCACCGTCGGCGTGGTCCCGGAGTGCGCCGGTGAACCGCCCGGCGGACCATCCGGTGCACGGCCCGGCGGACCATCCGGTGCACGGCCCGGTGAACCATCCGGTGCACGGCCCGGTGAACCATCCGGTGCACGGCCCGGTGAACCATCCGGTGCACGGCCCGGCGGGGACGGCGGTCGCCGGCACTGTCCGCGGTGCCCTGAGACCGGCCCCGGGCCGCCCCTGATGACCCGGCCCGCTCCGGCGGCAGCGTCCACCGTGCCCCTGCCCCGCGCCCGCCGCGATGTCCGGCTGTTCTGGTGGGCGGGCACCTGCGACGCACTCGGCAGCCAGACGTCCGGGGTTGTGCTGCCGCTGCTGCTTTTGAGCCTTGGCCGTTCCCCCGCCGAGGTCGGCGCCCTCGCCGGGCTCTTTGCCGCCGGCACGCTGGTCCTCGGTCCGCTCGCGGCCGTCCCCGCCGACCGCGGGGCACGCAAGCAGGTGATGGTGGGTGCCGCGCTGGTGTCCGCCGCGGCGATGGCCGGTGTCACCGTGGCCGTCGCCGCGGGCACGGTCCCGTTGGCCGCGCTCCTCGTCGCCGTACTTGTCGAGCGGTGCGCGAGTGCCTGCTACGAGGCGGCGTCACTGGGCACCGTGGCGCTGGTGTGTCCCCCTGAGGAGCACCGGCGCGTGCTGTCCCGATTAGAGGCGGGGGAGCGGGGCGCCCTCGTCGTCGGGCCCGCGCTGGGCGGGCTGCTCTTCTCCGTGGGCGCCTGGCTGCCGTTCCTCGCGGACGCCCTGTCGTACGCCGTCGCGGCGGGCGGCATCCGCGCCCTGCGCTCCGATCTGTCCCCGCGACGGGAGCAGCGGGCGCCGGCCGGCACCCCGCACCGGACCTGGCGGGCTTTGGCCGCCGAAGCGGGGGCGGGCGTGGCCCTGATCCGCCGCGAACCCTTCCTGCGGCTGGTGCTCATCTGGATCTCGGGCGTCAACGCCCTGCTCGTTGCGCTGTATTACACGACGGTCTTCGCGCTCCAGGACCACGGCCGGGGCGCGGCGCCGGTGGGCCTGGTCCTCGCGCTGGCCGGGGCCGCGGGCCTGGCCGGTGCGCTGGCCGCACCCCGGCTGGTGCGCCGGCACTGCGCGGCGCGGGTGCTGGTGCCGGTGTCCTGGCTCATGGTGCCGCCCGCCGCCGCCCTGGCGATGGCCCGCGACGCCTGGCAGTTCGGTCTGCTCTTCGGGCTGCTGTGCTTCCTGACGCCACCGGCCACCGTGGCGCTGCAGGCCCGGATCATCCAGATCACCCCAGCCGCGCTCCAGGCCCGCACCGGCACCGTGCTGGCCACCGCATCGGGCGCGGCCGCGGCCCTGGCCCCGGCCCTCGCCGGGCTGTCCGCCGACCGGGCCGGGGCCGCCGTCACCCTCACGGGCTGCGCCGTGCTGCTGGCCGTGCTCGCGCTGTACGCGACCTGTGCGGCACCGGCCCTCACCCGTGGCACGGGGGAGGAGCCCGTATGAACGCGACCGCGTCAGGCACCGCCACAACACCGCCCCCCGGCACCGGTTTCCGGGTCTACCGGCCGGCGCTGCCGGAGGTCTGCCCGCGCGACCCGTCACGCATGGCCCTGGCCGCGGACGCCGACGGCCGCTGCGAGATCTTCACCTGGAACGCCGCCACCGGCACCACCCGCCAGGTCACCGACAGCCCCGACGGCACCGTGCACTGCGCCCTCGACGCGGACGCCCGGGTGTGGTGGTTCGCCGAGGACCGGGACGGGCTCGGGCTCTGGTACTTCCAGGACTTCGAAGGCGGGCCGCGGCTCCCCGGTCTGACCGGCCTGCCACCGGGTCTCCCGTATGGTCTCGCGGTCAGCGACGCCGGCGCCGTGGCCCTGGGACTCGGGGATGGCCGGGGGATGACCGTCCACCTCGGCACACCGGGCGGCCCGGCCCGTCCGGTGCGGACGGTCGACGGCCATGCGCTGCTGACCGGCATCTCCCCTTCGGGCGGGCTGCTGGCGCTGTCGGGTGCGGCGGACTCCGACCGTGCGGTGACCCTGGTGACCTGCTCCGGGGCGGTCCTCGACCAGCTCTCCGGACACCGCGGACGGCTGTGGGCACTCGGCTTCGCACCCTCGCCGGCAGCCACCGAACTCCTGCTGGTCCAGGAACACAACGACCGCTACCGCTTGGCCAGTTGGCGCCCCGGCGCCGGACTGCGGCCACAGGACTGGTGCCGCTTCGACACCGAGATCACCGCGCGCTGGTACCCCGAAGGACGCCGGGTTCTCATCCGCCAGGACCGCCACGGCCGCTCCGCCCTCACCGCTGCCGACCTCGGCCGGCGCACCCTGACCCCGGTGCCCTGCCCGCCCGGCACCCTGCTCGACGCCGCCCCGTACCCGGGCGAGGACGTGCACTACCTCTGGACCGACACGGCCACCCCGCCACAACTGCGCTCCACCGCCGGAACCCGGCTCCCGGCGCTCCCCGCCCTGCCCGCCCCGGCACCCGGCCGGCACCGTGACCTGTGGACCCCCGGCCCGGACGGTCCCGTGCACACCCTGCTCAGCGAACCGGCCCCCGCCCCCGGCCGCCGGCCCCCGCTGGTGTTCCTGGTGCACGGCGGCCCCGCCGACCACGACCGCGACGCCTACGACCCGCAGGTGCACTCCCTGGTGGCCTCCGGCTTCGCGGTCGCGCGGGTCAACTACCGCGGTTCCACCGGATACGGTCCCCGCTGGCGCGCCGCCTACGGCGAGGGTGTCGGGCTCACCCAGGTCGCCGACCTCGTCGCGGTCCGCACCGACCTGCTCCGCCGGGGCCTGGCCCGTGAGGACGCGATCGGCCTGTGGGGCACCTCCTGGGGTGGCTACCTGGCGCTGCTCGCACTCGGCACCCGGCCGGACCTCTGGCAGGCGGGCGTCGCCGTCAAACCGGTCGCCGACTGCGCCGCGGCGCACCGCACGGGCACCGCTGCGCTGCGCGCCCTGGACGAGCGGCTGTTCGGCGGCACCCCCGACGCCGTGCCCGAACGCTACGCGCGCAGCTCGCCCCTCCACTACGCGGCCGAGGTCCGCGCCCCGCTGCTGGTGATCGCCGCCACCCGCGACGCCAAGTGCCCGCCCGGCCAGGTCCGCAGCTACCTCACCGCCCTGCGGCAGGCCGGCGTCACCCATGAGTCCCTGTGGCTCGATACCGGCCACGACGGATACACCGGCGCCCACCACGTGACCGCCCTGCGGCGTGCCATGGGCTTCCTCGACCACCATCTGCGCCGCACCCCGCGGCCCACCGAACCCCCCGTCCCCCAGCGGACGGGGTCCGAGGGGGCACCGGCCCGTCCGGCGTCCCCCGGAATGTGAGAACCGTTCACGAAAACCGGCAGACAGGAGAAGCCACCATGCAGAAGGACATCATCCACAACGACCCGCTCGCGGGTGACGAGGAGAACCGCAAGCCGGGCATCGGCATCACCGTGACCGTCCCGTTCCGCAACGCGGAGGACACCGAGGAGGACTGATCCTCCCCGGCCGGCCCGGCGCCACCGGGCCGGCCGGACCGCTGCGTCACCGGCTCCCGCCGGCCACCTCCCACCCCACTCCGCCGCCTACGAGGAGCCGACATGCGCGTCCTGCTGGTCAACATGCCCTGGTCCCCGATCGACCTCCCGTCCCTCGCACTCGGAATCCTCCGGCGAAGCGTCGGCGAACGCACCTCCGGCCGGGCCGATGTCCTGCACGCCAACCTGGAGTTCACCGACTGGATCACCCGGCGTACCGAGTTCACCGCGGACGACTACCAGTTCTACGCGCTGTCCTCCTACTTCATGGGATGCGGCGACTGGGTGTTCTCCTCCGCCCTCTACGACGATCCCGAGTGGCGGGTACCGGAGTTCAGCGCCTCGATGCGCGGCAAGCTGCGGGACTCACGGCTGCGGATGTCCCGTGAACTGCACCGCGTCGTACCGGAATTCGTCCAGGAGACCGCCGAGCGGATCGTCGCGGCCGGCCCCGACGTCGTCGGCTTCACCTCCACCTTCCAGCAGAACACCGCCGCGCTCGCCGCCGCCAAGTACGTCAAACGCCTCGCCCCGCACATCAGGACCGTCATGGGCGGCGCCAACTGCGACGCCGAGCAGGGCGCGGCCGGTCACCGTAACTTCCCGTTCCTGGACTTCGTGGTCCGGGGCGAGGGAGAAGCCGCCTTCCCCCAGCTGCTCAACGCCCTCGACGAGGGCGGCGATCTGTCCGCTGTCCCCGGGCTCTGCCACCGCGGCCCCGACGGCACCAACACCGCCAACCCGATGAGCACCAGCCCGCTGCCGCCCGCCACCATCCTCCCGCCGGACTACAGCGGCTACTTCGAGCGGCTGGCGACCTCCGTCGCCCGCAACTGGGTGGAACCCAAACTCGTCGTCGAGGGGGCCCGAGGCTGCTGGTGGGGGGAGAAACACCACTGCACCTTCTGCGGCCTCAACGGCTCCTTCATGCAGTTCCGCAGCAAGAGCCCCGACACCTTCTACGAAGAGATCATGGACCTGGCCCGCCGTCACCGAGTGCTGGACATGTATGTCGTCGACAACATCCTCGACATGGGGTACCTCAACACCGTCCTGCCCCGCATGATCGACAGCGGCTACGACCTGCGCCTGCACATCGAGATCAAGGCGAATATGCGGCGGACCCAGCTGCGCACCCTCGCCGACGCCGGAATGATCTACGTCCAGCCGGGCATCGAGAGCCTGAACAGCCGGGTGCTCGACCTGATGGACAAGGGCGTGAGCGGCTGTCAGAACGTCCGTATGCTCCGCGACGGGGCCGAGACCGGACTCTCCGTCTCCTGGAACTACCTCCACGGCTTCCCCGGCGAGACCGCCGCCGACTACGAACCCGTCATCGCCCAGCTACCGGCCCTGGAACACCTCGACCCGCCGGTCGACCTGTCCGCCCGCATCGCCATCGAACGCTTCAGCCCGTACTTCAACCGGCCCGAACTCGGTTTCACCGGTCTGCGCCCCGAGGAGCACTACCGCTTCACCTACGACCTGCCCGAGTCCGAACTGCACGACCTGGCCTACGTCTTCGAGGCCCCCGAACGCGGCATCGGCGAACCCACCGTCACCTCCCTCAACGACGCCCTCGCCGGCTGGCGCAAACACCACACCGACAGCAGGCTCACCCACACCGACCTCGGCGACCGCATCGTGCTCGTCAGCCGCAGACGCGCCTTCGACTGGGCAACCATGGAGCTCACCGCGCCCATGGAGATCGCGGCCTTCAAGCTCCTCGACCAGCCGCACGCCCCCGCCGCGCTGACCCGCAAACTCGCCGCGCGCCTGCCGCAGCACCCGGTCGACACGGCCGCCGTCCACGCCCTCCTCCAGCACTGGGTCACGCTCGGGCTGCTCTTCACCGACGGCGGCCAGTACGTCCACCTGGCACCGGCGGCCGTCAACGAGGACCTGCTGCGGCTCGACTTCATGCGCCACAGCCACGCCGGGCCCGCCGCGCAGGAACAACCGGCCGCACCGGACCGAGCCGTCATCCACGCCTGAAGCGCCGCCCGGCCCTGAGGAGACACCCATGACCCGCACCACCACCCCCGCCCCGCGGGCACTGACGCTCGCCGCATGGCGGGACTACGACGAGGACGCCTGCGCCCTGCCCGGCATGAGCCTGGGCGAACTCGATCTGACCGGCCCACCGCAGGAGCACGCCGCCCGGCTGTGGGACCTCGGGGTGCGCCGTGCCCGGTTCGCCGAGGAGATCGACCTGACCGCGGTCGACGACCCCGGTGCCGCCGCCCACGCGGTCCGGCGGTTATGTCTGATCCGCGATCTGACGGCCCGCGCCGTCCTGGTCCAGTGGCAGCTGCGTCTGCCGGTGGAGCCCGCCGACGGCTGGCGCGACTTCAGCCATCTCCAGCCGCCCCGGACCCTCTCCGGCCCTGCCGACCCGGCGGCCGCACTCTCCCAGTGGCGTAACGAGCACTACCTCTGCAAGTGCCTGTGGCGCCAGGGCCCCGGCTTCGTCCAGATCCGCGACCGACGGTGGGGCAACCTGCGCCGCTTCACCGCGGAGGAGCCCGAATACCGCGAGGCGATCGGCCGGCTGGCCTACGGCGCCCCGCTGCCGGCCGTGCCCGAGGCCATCGCCGCCGACTTCCTGGAGGAACGCCTGGTCTCCCGCACCGGACCGCTCCTGTGGTGGCTGCCCTACCGCGTGAACCGGTGGATCCAGGAGGCGATGGCCATCTGAGGGACCGGCAACTTCGGGCGGCGCCGCCTGGGCACTGACGCCATCACTTCCGGAGGCTCGGTGCCCAGGAACGGTGCTCACCCCGGGACACCGAGCGGCCAGGATCCCGCCGGGACGACGCCTGCCCTCGTGCATCCGGCGCAGAGCCTTCCGGGACATCAGCAGGCACATGCCGGAGTCGATCCCCGGCGCGGTGAGCGCGCTCAGCGGTACGTCGGGGCCGGGGAGGGGCCGGGCCGCCGGGGAAGTGCGGCAGTCTCACCGCCCGTACACGCTTCGCCGCCGAGATCGTGGCGGCCTGCCGGGAAGCGGTCTCGCCGGACTTCCCGATCTTCTTCCGGATGTCCCAGTGGAAGATGAGCGACTACCGGGCGCGGCTCGCCGACAGCCCCGAAGAACTCAATGAGGTCGTGACGCCGCTCAGCGATGCGGGCGTCAGCGCCTTCCACTGCTCGACGCGCCGCTACTGGCTGCCGGAGTACGAGGACTCGGACCTCAACCTCGCCGGGTGGGTCAAGAAGCTCTCCGGCCGGCCGACGGTCACCGTTGGCTCCGTCGGTCTGGACAACGAATTCACCGCGGCGTTCAAGGGCGAGCAGGCGGGCGTCACCGGTATCTACCGGCTGCTGGACCGGATGGAACGTGACGAGTTCGACCTCGTCGCCGTCGGGCGGGCCCTGCTCGGCGACCCGGAGTGGGCCGCCAAGGTCGTGGCAGGCCGCACCGGCGAACTCCTGCCGTTCCAGACCTCGATGCTGCGTACGCTGAGCTGACGCCGCACGGCACCCGCTTCACTCAGGGCCCGTCTTCAAAGTCCCGTCGTTCGCCCGGAGGCAGACGGGACTTTGTGCCTCACCTGAGCGTCAAGCCGGGACGTGACCGGGCGGCCCCACGCTGATCGACAGCCTCCTATGCTTTGCATGTATACATGCCGAGTATAGTCATCGGATCCATTGCTTGCCGACCCTCGCCACGCGATCTGGAGGACCCACCGTGCCCCAAAGCAGTTCGCCGCTTCCCGTCCGGAACAGACCCCGCCTCGGCGAGGTTCCCGCACGAGGGAGAGGCGAGCGGACGCCGGGTAGGCCGGCCGGAGGGACGCGCTTGGCCGCCATTGACGGACTGCGCCTCTTGGCTGCCGTCGCGGTGGCTGCCTTCCACTACCTGGGTACGACGACTCCTCGCTTCTGGGGCGACAACGACCCGAGGCACTTCGCTCCGGTGCTGCACGAGGTCAGTCGTTACGGTTGGCTGGGCGTGGAGTTCTTCTTCATGATCAGCGGATTCGTCATCTGCATGAGCTGCTGGGGGCGGACCCCCGTGCAGTTCGTCGTCTCCCGTGTCTCCCGGCTGTTCCCGTCGTACTGGTGCGCAGTTCTGATGGTCATAGGGTTGGTTCTGACCGCCCGGCTCACCCATCTGCAGGCCGCCACACCGATCGACTTCCGGACGATTCTGGGAAACCTGACGATGCTCCCGGGACCGCTGGGGGTCGATTTGATCGACGGAGTTGCCTGGACGCTCTGGGTGGAGGCCCGCTTCTACCTGCTGATGGCGGTCATGCTGTTCTTCGGGATCACCTATCGCCGCATGATTGCTTTCTGCGGGACCTGGCTCACGCTCGCGGTCGTCACCCGCGAACTCCACTCGGCCGTACTCGACGAGTTCTTCATCAGCCAGTACGCGGGCCTCTTCATCACAGGAATAGCCCTCTACCTGATGCACCGGTTCGGACAGAACCTCGTGTTGTGGCTGCTGGCCGGGTTCGCCTGGTGCTACGAACTCACGTTGCTCAACGACCGGGTGGCCGGCCACGCCGTGCACCCCGCCGAAGGGGGCGCACTCTCCTGGACCGTCTGCGCCGCGGTGCTCACCTCCTTCCTCGTCGTTCTCGCGCTTTCCGGATTCGGTTCGCTCGCCCGAGTCCAGTGGCGGTGGCTGGTGACCGCCGGCGCACTCACTTACCCCTTCTACCTGGTGCACCAGAGCATCGGCATACCGGTGGCCAAGGGGTTGCTGCGGGCGGTCCCCGTACTCGGCGTCCTGCCGTCGATGGCGATAGCCGTCGCCTTCTCCCTGTTCCTGTCGGCTGTCCTCTACCGCATGGTCGACGGCCCTCTCGGCCGCGTGCTGCGGCACCACCTCACGCGTGGGATGAGCCCCCGGGACCGATCGGCGACTACCACGGGTGCGGCGTCAGCACGACCAACATGACCAACACCAACAACACGACCAACAACACGACCGACACGAGCAAGGTGACCCAGCACGGTCGTGATCAATACGCCCAGGTCAAGCTTCTTCCGGGTTGGCCAGTTGACCGGGTGCCTCGGTTGACCGGGTGCCTCGGTCCGTTGAGTGATCTGGTCGATCGAGCGGTGCCGAGGAGCAACGAGCCGGGGGTGGGCGACCCATGTTCCGTCGAAGCCGTCCTCGGCCTCGCGTTCTTTGTCGAGACGCGCCGTGGGGGCGGTGGCGCGGATGGTGCCCCGGGGCCTGCCGAGCAGATCCTGCGCGAGGACGAACACGTCGTTCCGTGGCACGATCTCGAATGTGACCAGCAAACCCACGGCCGCACAGCGCCTGCGCGACCTCGCGCGGCTGCGCCGCGTCCGCGACCGGATCGACCGGGACTACGTACAGCCGCTGGACGTCGAGGCGCTCGCCCGCGGCGAGCACATGTCGGCCGGACATCTCAGCCGCGAGTTCCGGCTCGCCTACGGTGAGTCGCCGTACGGCTACCTCATGACACGGCGCATCGAGCGTGCGATGGCACTGCTCCGCCGTGGCGACCTCAGCGTCACCGAGGTCTGTTTCGCGGTCGGCTGCTCGTCACTCGGCACCTTCAGCACTCGCTTCACCGAACTGGTCGGTATGCCGCCCAGCGCCTACCGGCGCCACGCGGCGGGCGCGACGGCGGGGATCCCGTCGTGCGTGGCGAAGCAGGTGACCAGACCGATCAGGAATCGAGAAGCGCGGTCACCGGGCCGGAGCTAGCGTGACCGTCATGGACCTCACGATTCACACCACTTTCCTCCCGCACCACGACCCGGACGCATCCCTGGCCTTCTATCGCGACATTCTCGGCTTCGAAGTCCGCAACGACGTCGCGTACGGCAAAATGCGCTGGATCACGGTCGGCCCGGCTGGCCAGCCCGGCACGTCCATCGTCCTGGAGCCGCCGGCCGCCGACCCCGGTATCACCGAGGACGAGCGCCGCACCATCACAGAGATGATGGCCAAGGGCAGCTACGCCCGCGTCATCCTGGCCACCGCCGACCTCGACGGCACCTTCGCTCGGCTGCAGGCCACCGATGCCGAAGTCGTCCAGGAGCCGACCCAGCAGCCGTACGGCGTTCGTGACTGTGCCTTCCGCGATCCCGCGGGCAACTTGATCCGCATCAACGAGGTCCGCTGAGACGTCCGGCGAGCACAGCTCTGACCTGCGCGGACGGCACGGTGGAGGCACATAGCGCAGGCGCATGGCGCAGGCACTGTGAATGCGCAGCGGCACCGTGTATGCGCGGCCGCGCCGTGTACGCACAGCGGCGCCGTGAAGGAGCCTGCGTACGAGGCCGGTGGCGGCTGCCCGGTGGCCACCGGCACTGCCCTCCATGGCACTGCCCTCCATGGCACTGCCCTCCATGGCACCGACCTCCATGGCACTGCCTTCGGTGTCACCGGCCCCGGTGGCACCGCCCCCGAGGGCAACGTCATCGGGCTGCTTCAGGGCCGGGGAGTGCGGATGCCTCGCTCCCGGGCCAGGGGCCCTCGCCCCTCTCGCCCCAGGGCCTTGCCGCACCGGCTTCGCGTCGTATGCGTCGGCCATGCCGTACCGCTGGTTCCGCATCCGCCCGCATCCCCCCGCGCATCCACCCGCGCATCCGCCCGCGCCGCATCCAGGCCGGCGCGAGGTGAACCAGCTGCCCGACCACGAGCCGATGCGCGCCGGCCGTCGGCTGATCTGATGCCTGGGCCGGGCGTGCCACCCCGGCCGGCACCGTCGGTCCGATCGGTCCACAGCGACCGTTGCCACGACCGCGTCGGCACGGGAGAACCAGACGTTACGCTCGAAGCCGGCCGGATCGAGCCAGGCGACACCGACGGAGGCCGCGAAGGCGGTCCCGCCTCACAGATGGAGACACGATGAGCAAGGCCACGAGGACGGACACGCCGTCGCCTGCGCTGCACGTTGCCGACAGCCACGATCTGATCCGCGTGCACGGCGCCCGCGAGAACAACCTCAAGGACGTCAGCATCGAGATCCCGAAGCGCCGGCTGACGGTGTTCACGGGCGTATCCGGCTCGGGCAAGAGCTCACTGGTGTTCCACACGATCGCCGGGGAGTCGCAGCGGCTGATCAACGAGACCTACAGCGCCTTCGTGCAGGGATTCATGCCCACACTGGCGCGACCCGAGGTCGACGTCCTCGAAGGGCTGACGACCGCGATCATCGTCGACCAGCAGCGGATGGGCGCCGACGCCCGTTCCACGGTGGGCACCGCCACCGACGCCAACGCGATGCTGCGCATCCTCTTCAGCCGGCTCGGGCAGCCGCACATCGGCTCGCCCAACGCCTTCGCCTTCAACGTCCCCTCGGTCCGGGCGAGCGGTGCGATCACGGTTGAACGCGGTGCCCGCAAGACCGTGAAACAGACCTTCACCCGCACCGGCGGCATGTGTCCGCGCTGTGAAGGCCGGGGCACGGTCTCCGACATCGACCTCACCCAGCTCTACGACGACTCCAAGTCGATCGCCGAGGGCGCGTTCACCATACCCGGCTGGAAGTCGGACAGCTTCTGGACCGTGCGGGTCTATGCCGAGTCGGGCCTCCTCGACCCGGACAAGCCGATTCGTAAGTACACCAAGAAGGAGATGCAGGACTTCCTCTACCGGGAGCCGACCAAGGTGAAGGTCGAGGGCGTGAACCTCACCTACGAGGGGTTGATCCCCAAGATCCAGAAGTCGTTCCTCTCCAAGGACCGGGAGGCGTTGCAGCCGCACATCCGGGAGTTCGTGGACCGGGCGGTCACCTTCACCGGCTGTCCCGAGTGCGGCGGCACCCGGCTCAGCGAGGCGGCCCGGTCGTCGCGGATCGGCGGGTTCAACATCGCCGACGCCTGCGCGATGCAGATCAGCGACCTGGCCGATTGGGTCCGCGGCCTCGACGAGCCGTCGGTGGCGCCACTGCTCGCCGCGCTGCTGCAGACGCTCGACTCGTTCGTGGAGATCGGCCTCGGCTACCTCTCGCTCGACCGGCCGTCGGGCACGCTGTCGGGCGGCGAGGCGCAGCGCGTCAAGATGATCCGTCACCTCGGCTCCTCGCTCACCGACACCACCTATGTCTTCGACGAGCCCACCACGGGTCTGCACCCCCATGACATCCAGCGGATGAACGACCTGCTGCTGCGGCTGCGGGACAAGGGCAACACGGTGCTCGTCGTGGAGCACAAGCCGGAGACGATCGCGATCGCCGACCACATCGTCGACCTCGGCCCCGGCGCCGGTACGGAGGGCGGCACCGTCTGCTTCGAGGGCACCGTCGAGGGGCTGCGGGCCGGCGGCACCATCACCGGCCGTCACTTCGACGACCGGGCCGCCCTCAAGGAGACGGTGCGCAAGCCCACCGGCGCGCTGGAGATCCGCGGCGCGACGACGCACAACCTGCGCGACGTCAACGTCGACATCCCGCTCGGGGTGCTGGCCGTCATCACCGGCGTCGCCGGCTCCGGCAAGAGCTCGCTCGTGCACGGGTCGCTGCCGCACCAGTCAGGGGCCGCGGGCGAGGGTGTGGTGTCGATCGACCAGGGCGCGATCCGCGGCTCGCGGCGGAGCAACCCGGCGACGTACACCGGACTGCTCGACCCGATCCGTAAGGCGTTCGCGAAGGCCAACGGTGTGAAGCCGGGGCTGTTCAGCGCCAACTCCGAGGGCGCCTGTCCCACCTGCAACGGCGTCGGCGTCATCTACACCGACCTGGCGATGATGGCCGGCGTCGCCAGCCCCTGCGAGGAGTGCGAGGGGAAGCGGTTTCACGCCTCGGTGCTGGACCATCACCTCGGCGGGCGCGACATCAGCGAGGTGCTCGCGATGTCGGTGGCGGAGGCCGAGGAATTCTTTGGCGCCGGCGAGGCGCGCACGCCGGCCGCGCACCGTGTCCTCGGTCGGCTCGCCGACGTCGGGCTCGGCTACCTCCGCCTCGGTCAGCCGCTCACCACACTGTCCGGTGGCGAGCGGCAGCGGCTCAAGCTGGCCGCTCACCTGGTCGAGAAGGGCGGCGTCTACATCCTCGACGAGCCGACCACCGGCCTCCACCTCGCCGACGTCGAGCAGCTGCTCGGGCTGCTCGACCGGCTCGTCGACTCCGGCAAGTCGGTCATCGTCATCGAGCACCATCAGGCGGTCATGGCGCACGCCGACTGGATCATCGACCTCGGCCCCGGCGCCGGCCATGACGGCGGCCGGATCGTCTTCGAGGGCACCCCCGCCGACCTTGTCGCCGCCCGCTCCACCCTCACCGGCGAGCACCTCGCGGGCTACGTCGGCGCCTGACCGAGGTCCTTGACCGAGACGCCCACGGCGGCCGTGATCCCGGCGGCGCCTGGACCACCACGCGCGGCCCGGCATCGAACGCCGGTTCAACTGCTCCCGCTCCGGCTCCCGGTCCCGCTCCCGCTGCGCAACTGCTGCGGCTGTTCGACGTCGGCGCGGACCGCCCGCATGACCGGGGCGACATCGGCGGCGGTGAAACCGACCTTGGTGTTGGTGCCGTCGCCCTTGAGGACGACGGTGATGCCGGCGGCGGTGGTCGGGGTGAACCAGGAGCACGTGGTCACCGCGGTGGTGAGCATGGCGTTCCGGACCAGGACGGTGTTGCAGATCGCCCGGCCGCCGTGCGGGCCAGGGTCGGCGTCCAGGGCGCTGGTGCTGAACCGGTCACCGGCACCGTCGTCGTGGACGGCCGGGGCCTGGTCGAGGATGCCGTGCAGGCGGTCGGGGTCGAAGCCGGTGCCGGTGACGCCGGTGTAGAAGATCCACGCGCCGTCCGCGCGGTCGTCGTAGAAGGCGTGGACCGGTGTGCCGGACACGCCGAGACGCGGGGCAATGTGCTGTGTGTCGCCATTGACCTTCTGTACCAGGTCGGCCGGGGGCTGCCCCTGCGAGTAGCCGGCGGCGACCTGCGGAGCGCTGAGCGCGTACGAGACGTCGCCGGCCCCGCCGCCGCCGGCCGGTCCGCCGCCGGTGGCGGGGACACCGCTCCGGGCGTCAGGCGTGGCAGGGGTCCGGGCCGGGGGGCGGGGGGAAGGTCCGCAGGCCGATATCAGGGCTGCGCAGACCACGGTCACGGTGACAGCGGCCGACGTGTGGATGCGCTGCGGGACGGAACGTGCCATCTGCGGCCTCCTCATGAGCGGGCTTGACCCGGTTTCGGGCAGGGGGTCCCAGGGCGGATGCCGGCCGAAGCCCTGGGGGTGCGGGCCAGTCTGGCAGCCGGCAGGGCGCGAGGCAGCCCCTTCGCGCAGCGGTGCTTGCCCCCCATGACAGGAGAACTGGCGTCTATGACAGGAGAGCCGGCGTTCGCGCACCGGCACCCGTGGCACGATGTCGTCCGACGTGGAGGAGGGCGGCGCACATGGACCTTGACCCCAGGCGTCTGCTGGTCCTGCACGCGATCGCGCAGAGCGGCGGTCTCGCGTCGGCGGCGCGGGTGCTCGGTCACACGCGTTCGGCGGTGTCACAGCAACTGGCAAGCCTGGAACGGGAAGTCGGCATACCGCTGGTCGACCGTTCGGGGGCACGACTGGAACTCACCACCGCCGGAAGGCTGCTCGCCGCCACCGGCGAACGCATCGGACAGGAACTTGCCGTCGCCGCCCAGCAGTTGAGCGCCGAGAATGAGCAGGTCGTCCAGGGACCGGTGGCGATCGGTGCGACGTCCTGGGTTCTCGCCCGAGTAGCCGGCCAGGTGCTGCGACTGCTCGCCCGGTCGTATCCGCAGATCGAGCCGAGGTTCGTGGAAGCCGGGATGACGGACGGTCTACGGCAGCTGCGGCTGGGGGAGTTGGACGTCCTGGTCCTCATCGACGACCGGGACACCGCCTTGCCACTGCCGCCCTCGGTGCGGGCAAAGGTACTGAGCGAGGACGAGTACCGCGTGGTCGTCCCGGCTGCCTGGGACACGCCGGGCACCGCCGCCGACCTCTCGGGCCGCCCGTGGATCAGCGCTCCCGCGCACTCCGCTCGCGGTCGTGCCTTCGCCCGGTTCGCGAGCGGCCATGGCGTGACGCCTTCGGCCGAGCACCTCGCCGACCACATGATCGCCGTACAGGCGCTGCTGGCCGCGCGGATCGGTGCCGCGATCCTGCCCGCCTACCTTGCCGCCCAGCTCGACCAGGTCACGGTGACCACGCTGACCGTCACCGGCAGCCAGATCACACGGACGCTCTACCGCACCGGTCACGGCGGCACCGCCGCTGCGGCCAGGGCGGCGGTCGACGCGCTGCGGCAGGCGGCCCGCGACCATGCCGAGGCGGTGACCGTTGCCGGGCACACGAACGGAGACATCATCGTCCGCCCGCTGCACGATCCCTCCGACGGGCCCCCACCGCCGGCTCCCCGCCGCAAGCCGGGCGGCCCGTGGAACCGGCCGGACGCTCCCCAGGCGCATTGATCATGAGTGTCAGCCCTGCTCGTGAGCAAGAAGCCGAGCAAGAAGCCGAGCAAGAAGCCGAGCAAGAAGCCGAGCAAGAAGCCGAGCAAGAAGCCGAGCAAGAAGCCGAGCAAGAGGCCTAGGCTGCCACCCGGCACCCGCCTCGACCCAGGAGCACCCCTCATGTTCGACCACGCCCAGAAGCCCCCGTATCCCGACGCCCTGCGACCGGACGAAGCGCCTGCGCCGCACACACTGCTCGCGCCGCTGACCGGATTCCTGGGCACCTGGGCCGGCCGGGGGCGTGGTGGGTACCCGACGCTCGCCGAGGAGTTCGTGTACGCGCAGGAGGTCACCTTCAGCCATGACGGGCGGCCCTTTCTCCGCTATGAGGCGTGCGCCTGGCTGCTCGACGCGGATGGCGCCCCGCTGCGGCCGTCGGCGCGGGAGAGCGGCTGGTGGCGGCTGCAGCCCGACGGACGGGTGGAGGCATTGATCACCCAGCCCACCGGCATCGCGGAAATCTCGGTCGGCCGGGCCGTTGACGGCGCGGTCGACCTGACCACCCATGAGGTGGCTCTCGCTCCCACCGCCAAGGAGGTCAGCGCCACCCGCCGCCGCTACACCCTGACCGACGAGGACACGCTCGACTTCGTCCATGATCTCGCGGCGGTCGGTCAGCCGCTGCAACACCACCTTTCGGCACGGCTTCGACGCCAGGCCAGAAGCTAGGCCACGCCAGGTGCGGCACGTGTGCCGGTGCGGAGCTGACTTCCGAGCCGTGGTGTGGCGGCTCAGCCCCTGAACGAGGCGAAGCCCGCATGTAGGCCCGTGGCCGTGGCCGTGGCCGTGGCCGTGGCCGTGGGCCCGCAAAACTCCCTCCTCGCGGTCCAATGACCACGGTCAAGGCCGCCGTTCCTGGGGAAGCAGGCGGCTGAGTTGGCCGACAGGCGATCAGCGGCCCGAAGCGCGAGTATGGGACCAGAGACCGGGACCCGGAGGTGCGCATGGCGGGCAGCACCCTGAACTACGACAGTGACGTATGTGACATATGCGCTGTAACAGCTCTCGGCGGCGCTTGGTCATGACGGCCGCGCCCCGTGTTCCCGGCACCCCCGGTCGGCCTGACCTCGCCGACCAGACCGTTGTGGTGATCGGCGCCGGCGCGGGTATCGGACTCGAAACCGCCCGCCAGGTACGCGCAGGCGGCGGCCGGTTGGTCCTGGTCGGACGCAACCCCGAACGGCTACAGCAAGCCGCGCGCGAGCTCCACCCGCTGAGTACCGCAGCGTTCGACGCCACCGACACCGACAGTCTTGAGCAGTTCTTCCAGGATCTGCCCGGCCCGGTCGACCATGTGATGGTCACGGCCGGCGGCCCCTCCTACCTGCCCTTGGCAGACATGGACCTCGCCGCCGCCCGCCGCGACTTCGACCAACGCCTGGCCATGACCCTCGGGGTTGCCCTCTACAGCCGTGACAAGGTCCGAGCCGGAGGCACGCTGGTGTTCATCGGCGGCACCGGCGCTCGGCACCCCGGTGTCGGCCTGACCGTCATGTCCGCCCTCACCGCGGCTCTGCCCGCCCTCATCGCCAACCTGGCACTCGAACTGGCGCCGATCCGGGTGAACCTCATCGCTGCCGGATTCGTCGACACGCCCCTGTCGGCCTCGCTCCTCGGTGACCAGCTCGATGCCCGGCGCAAGGAGTTGCGCGCCACGCTGCCCATCCGACGGGTCGTCGCCCCGGCCGACGTCGCCGCTCTGGCCGTACACCTCATGTGCAACGACGCGCTCACCGGCGGGACGTACGACATTGACGGCGGCCAGCAGCTCATCTCCCATTGACTTGGTGACTTGGTGACTTGGTGACTTGGTGACTTGGTGACTTGGTGACTTGGTGTGCGTGCTTGCGGCCTGACACCGACGAACTGCGGACGTCGCGTGCGGCAGCCTGGGCCGTGGCCGCCCCCGCCGACGCGACGAGCCGGCAGTCCTCCGTACGCCTCACCGCGTCGTCGCCCGAGCAGGGTGGGTGCACGGCACCCACGTTCATCCGCGTGTGCGGGGCTAGCGTGAAGCGCATGAACACGAACGACCTGGGTGAATTCTTGCGCGCCTGCCGTGATGTGGTCTCCCCGGATGCGGTGGGACTCGTATCGCACACCGTGCGCCGGGTAAAGGGGCTGCGGCGCGAGGAAGTCGCGCTCCTGGCCGGCGTGAGTACCGACTACTACATGCGGCTCGAGCAGGGACGTGAGCGTCGTCCTTCGGAACAGGTGCTGGACGCACTCGCCCGTGCCCTGCGTCTGGATGAAGCCGCGGCAGCGCATCTGTTCCGGCTTGGTCTGCCGGCACCGCAGAGCGCCCCGTCCGCCCCCGCGGCGGAGGTGAGTCCGCAACTGGCGCAGCTGATGAACCACTTCATGGACGTTCCGGCATGTGTGGTGAGCCCGGCCCTGGACATCCTGGCTGCCAATCCGATGGCCCGCCAGCTGTACTGCGGCTTCGCGGCCATGGACAATCTTCAGCGGATGATCTTCCTGGACCCGGCAGCCCGGGAGTTCTACCTCGACTGGGACCATGCCGCGCGAGGAGTCGTCGGAAATCTGCGGGCACTGTCGTCCCCGTTCCCCGACGATCCACGCGTGACCGAGGTCATCGGGCAGATGTCGCGGCACAGTCCGGCGTTCGCCACGCTTTGGGCCCGCTACGAGGTGCGGCCCCGCACCAGCGAGGACAAGCGCCTGTGGCATCCACAGGTCGGTGAACTCCGTCTGCACTACCAAGCGTTCACCGTCACCGGCGCTCCCGGCCAGCAGCTGTTCGTCTACTCCGCCCAGCCCGGCAGTCCCAGCGCCGACGCCCTGAGCCTGCTGCGCTCGCTCGCCGCGGACCGGACCGCCGACGGCCCACCGCACGGCCCGGCACACGGCCCACCGCACGGCCCGGCACACGGCACACGGCCCGGCACACCGCACGGCTCACCGCACCGGCCGCCCCAGGACGTCACGGCTCGGACACGCCGGACGCCCCCGACAACCGCCGAAGAGAATGAGGCATTTGGCCATGACGACCAGCACACCGATCGCGCATGACTCCGGCACCTTCGAAATCGCCGGGAAGAAGGTGGCCCGGCTCGGCTTCGGCGCGATGCGGCTGACCGGACGCGGTATCTGGGGCGAGCCGGACGACCGCGCCGAGTGCATCCGGGTGGTGCGCCGGGCTCTGGAACTCGGCGTCCAGCTGATCGACACCGCCGACTCCTACGGCCCCTACATCAGCGAGGAGATCATCCGAGAGGCCGTCCACCCCTACCCCGACGACGTCTTGATCGCCACCAAGGCCGGGCTGACCCGCAACGGCCCCGACGTCATCGACACGGCACAGGGCCCGGTACGGCTCGGCCCCCGAGCCTGGCCCCCCGTGGGACGTCCCGAATACCTGCGGCAGGAAGCCGAGATGAGCCTGCGACGGCTCGGCCTGGACCACATCGACCTGTTCCAGCTGCACCGAGTCGACCCGAAGGTTCCGCTGGAGGAACAGGTCGGCGAGCTGAAGAACCTCCAGGACGAGGGCAAAATCGTGGCGATCGGCCTGTCTCAGGTGACCATCGGCCAGATCGAGCGGGCACGGCGGATCGCCTCGATCGCCACCGTCCAGAACCGCTACAACCTCACCGACCGCTCCAGCGAGGACGTCTTGGAGTACTGCGCCCGCGACGGCATCGGTTTCATGCCGTGGGCACCCGTATCCGCCGGGGAACTCGCCCGGCCGGGCGGGCCGGTGGACCGCCTCGCCCGCCGCCACGACGCCACACCGGGGCAGGTGGCACTGTCCTGGCTGCTGGCCCGCAGCGACACCATGCTGCCCATTCCGGGGACTTCCCGCGTCGCCCACCTTGAGGAAGACCTCGCCGCCGCCCAACTCACGCTCGACGCGGACGAGATCACCACGCTCACGAAGGCCTGGCAAGCGGCGCCGTAAGCGCCGGTCAACTCTGCCCGCGCGTTGCTCCCCAATTGTCCGCGGGTTGCCCGCGGGCGTGTCCTGCACGACAGGGCCTGCCGCAGTGCACTGCCGCCGAGTCTGCCGCAGAGCCGCCGAACGGCATTCCCACCAGCCTTCCGGTCAGCGTTCCCACCAGTGCTCCCATCAGTGCTCCCATCAATGCTCCGAGCAGCGTTCCGAGCAGCCCAAGGCTTCGCCGCCATCCGCGCATGCGGCGGCCCGTGCGGGCCGAACCCCGATGCCGCCCCTTCCCCTCCCCTTCCCCTCCGCACCCACTCAACAACTGACGAACGAGAAGGTCTCATGTCTCCTCACACGGCACCCCAGCCCTTCTGGGCCGGCACACCTGTCAGGACCTCACGCCGCGGGCACTTCTGGATCCCGGGCGAATGTGTCACCGGTGACCACGGCACCTACCAGCGCGGGCCGATGTTCGTCGCCTGGGAGGCCCCGGAGAAGGTGACGCAGCCCCACCCCGTCGTCCTCGTACACGGTGGAACCCTCCAAGGCACCGAGTGGCTCGACACCCCGGACGGACGGCCCGGCTGGGCTCAGCGCCTGGTCGAGGCCGGGTACGCGGTCCTCGTCGTCGACCGCCCCGGACACGGCCGCTCGCCGTACCACTCCGACATCATCGGCCCCATGGGCCCGCCGTTCTCCTACGAGGAGGGCCGGCGCGTTTTCTTCCCGCCGGAGACTGCCGAAGCACAGACCCAATGGCCGTTCGACCCGGCCGATGACGATGCCTGGGACGCCTTCCTCGCCCCGTTCGGGCCACTGCCTGCCGACCTTGCCGCCTCTCAGGAGATGGACGCCGACCGGCTCGCCCGCCTCCTGGACCGGATCGGTCCCGCCATCGTGATGACCCACTCCGCTTCCGGCCCCGACGGCTGGCTGCTGGCCGACCGGCGCCCCGGCCACGTCGCCGCCATCGTCAGCGTCGAACCCATGGGGCCGCCCTTCGCCGAGACCCACGGCATCGGAACGCTCCATTGGGGCCTGACGGCAGCCCCGATCACCTACGACCCACCGCGCGCCACCGCCGACGAGGTCGCCGCCGCCGACCCCGCGACCCTCCGCATCCCTGCCCTGACCGGCATCCCGATTGCGGTGGTCACCGGCGAAACTGCGGTCTTCGCCACCTACGCTCCGGCAATCGTCGACTTCCTCACCACAGCAGGCGCAGCCGCGCAACACCTCCACCTGCCCGACCACGGCATCCACGGCAACGGCCACGGCCTGATCTACGAGTCCAATTCCGACCAAGCCCTGCAGCCGGTCCTCGAGTGGCTGGACAAAAACACCGTCGGCTCCCGGACACGGACCGGACAGACCTCGTAACCCCACCGGTTGTGCCCGGTCACCGGGCAGACCCGCATCGACGAGAGCGCCACACATCCGGCCCCCTCGCGCCACGGCCCCACTCATCCGGAGGACTTCTGTGCCCGAAACACGTGCGAGCGCTGTGATACCCGCCGACGCCACCGCGGTGTGGCGCCTCATCCGGGACTTCAACGGCCTGCCCGCCTGGCAGCCCGGCGTCACGCACAGCACACTGCGGGACGGGGACGCCCCCGACCGCGTCGGCAGCGTACGCACCCTGACGCTCCGCATGGGGGAGGAGGTCTCGGAAACCCTCGTCGCCCTCGATGACCACTCACGGTCACTCACCTATGACATCGTCCGGTCCCCCTATCCCGTGCAGAACTACCGCTCCACCCTGCGGGTCATTCCGCTGACCAGCACCGGCGAATCCGTCGTCGAATGGACCCTGACCTTCGACTGCGCTCCTGCCGTCGCCGAAGAACTGACCGGGACGTTCAAGGACGATGTGTTCGCCGCTGGTCTGCGCGGCCTGACCGGCTGTTTCGCCTGACGGGATGCCGCCGCTGCCTCGCACATGGCTCCGGGATCTGGAGGAGTCGCGGGAATTGGGGGAGTTGCGGGAGTTGCGGGATTCGGGGTGGGTTACCTGAGTCGGGTGGGTTGCCTGGGACTGACGTGCCCTCTCCCGACCGATGTGCCGTCACCCGGCTGTCGTGCCGTCTCCGTGATGCGCTCACCAGGTGACATGTTGGGGCGCTCGGGCTGGGTGAAAGAGTGTCCCGGACGATGACGGACCGTTGCAGGGCGGGGGCTGACAGGTGGGGGCAGGCATGAAGGCGCCGGACGATCAGAATGACGGCTGGGGGCGACAGGACAGCTTCCTGGCAGACGACACGGTCCCCCTGCGTCGTCCACCCGCCGACAACGGCTACGCGGCCAGGCCTCGCCACGAGTATGCGTACGAGTACGAGTACGAGTATGACGGGGTGGCACAGGCCCCGGTGTCTCCAGACGTCTCGGGGCCAGATGACCTGCGGCCGGGGCGAACGACGGTGCCGCAGCCCCCTGCCGGCCCAGGTGGGTGGAACCAGACCGGTGAGTTGCCCGGTTCGCTCACGACGCAGGCTCCCGAGCCGAGTCCCAAGGCGCAGCGGACCGGGGGCTCTTCGAGCCTGATGAAGTCGAGCGCCGTGATGGCGGCGGGCACGATCGTCTCCCGTATCACCGGTTTTCTCCGCACTCTCGTCATGGCTGCGGCGATCGGTGTCGGCACGCTCAACGACTCCTACCAGGTCGCCAATGTCCTGCCCACGATGATTTATGTCCTGGTCGGCGGCGGTGCGCTGAACGCAGTCTTCGTTCCGCAACTGGTGCGAGCCATGAAGGAGGACGACGACGGTGGCGAGGCATACGCCAACCGTCTGCTCACTCTGGTCGTGGTCGTCCTGGCAGGTGTCACGGCCCTGTGTGTGCTGGCGGCTCCGCTCCTGGTGCACATGATGTCGCCGGACATCGCCGCCGACCCGCAGCGCAGGGCCGTCACCGTGGCTTTCGCCCGGTACTGCCTGCCCACCATGTTCTTCATGGGCGCCCATGTGGTGCTCGGACAGATCCTCAACGCCCGAGGCCGCTTCGGAGCGATGATGTGGACACCGGTTCTCAACAACCTCGTCATCATCGCGGCCTTCAGCAGCTTCATCTGGGCTTTCGGCTCTTTCACCGACTCGGGTGTCCGCCCCTCCACCATCACCCCGGACGGGGTACGGCTTCTGGGGCTCGGCACCTTGCTCGGCTTGGCCGTGCAGGCGCTTGCCATGCTCCCGTATCTGCGCGACGCCGGCTTCCGGCTCCGCTTGCGTTTCGACTTCCGGGGGCATGGCCTCGGCAAGGCCCTGGGCCTGGCCAAGTGGACGCTCCTGTTCGTCCTCGCCAACCAACTCGGCATGATCGTCGTCACCCAACTCGCCACCAAAGCCGGCTCCCTGGCCGAACGGTCCGGGCACACCGGCTCCGGCATCACCGCCTACAACTACGCCCTGCTGCTGTGGCAGATGCCGCAAGCCATCATCACCGTCTCGGTGATGACCGCGGTACTGCCGCGGATTTCCCGCTCGGCCCAGGACGAGGACTCGACAGCGGTCCGCGACGACATCTCCTACGGCCTGCGGACCTCAGCCGTCGCCATCGTGCCCTGCGCCTTCGCCTTCCTGGCACTGGGCATACCGATGGCCACGCTCCTCTACGCCGGCTCCGGCGCCGAGGGCGCCCGCGGCATCGGCTACGTCCTGATGGCCTTCGGCCTCGGACTCGTTCCCTACTCCGTGCAATACGTCATCCTGCGCGGCTTCTACGCCTACGAAGACACCCGCACGCCCTTCTACAACACCGTCATCGTCGCCGTCGTCAACGCCGCCGCGTCCGGACTGTCCTTCGCCGTTCTCACCCCCCGCTGGGCGGTGGCCGGCATGGCCGCGTCCTACGGGCTGGCCTATGCGGTCGGTGTGGGAGTGGCCTGGCGCCGGCTGCGCAGGCGTTTGGGCGGCGAACTGGACGGCTCGCGTGTACTGCGTACCTACACGCGCCTGATCGCGGCCGCGGCCCCCGCTGCCCTGGCCGGTGGAGGCGTGGCCCACGTCGTCACCCGGTCCCTCGGGAGCAGCGCCACGGGCTCGCTCGTGGCACTGCTGGCCGGCGGGAGCGTCCTGCTCGGCATCTTTGCGGCAATCGCCCACTTCATGCGGCTGCCGGAACTCAGCGCCATGGTCGGGATGGTCCGGGGACGCCTCGGCCGCTGAGTTTCCGGGTGCGGAAAATGGGGGCGGTGGGTGGTGGCCGACTGTGCCTGCTCCGGTGCCCGATGGGTGCCGTGTCCACCTCCCGCGTCGACGGGCCCAACTCGCTGACTGAGGCCCCTTCGCCGTCCGCTCGGAGATCACCCGTGTGGGAACGTTGCGACTGAAGGGCGCGGCGCGCAACTTGCCCCGTACAGTCAGACGCTACGTCCCAGACCGCACACGCATGGTCCCGCCCACTCCGACTCGGCTGAAACTTCCCCGCCGCGGTGTCGCAGGACCCAGGGACTTGGTGGACTGACGGCATGACACCATTGCCGCACCGAGTCCTCCGAGCACTCGACCAGTTCAATGCCGCCCACCCCTGGGACCACAACGCCCACTACCACCGGTGGATCCTGCGGCAGCTTCCCCGGCACTTCGACAGCGCGCTGGACATCGGCTCCGGCAGCGGTGACCTGGCCCGGCTCCTGGCCACACGCGCCAACGAGGTCCAGGGAATCGACTCCGACCCGTTGATCATCTCCCAGGCGCAGAAGCTGACTCCTCCGGCAATCCCGGTGAGCTTCACGGTCGCGGACGCGCTGACCGGGATCCCTGCCGGTCCCTATGACGTCATCACCTGCGTCGCCACCCTCCACCATCTGCCCTTCACCGAAGCGCTCACCGTCCTCCGGCGGCGCCTGGCCCCCGGAGGAACCCTGGTGGTCGTCGGGCTTTCCCGGGCGCGGACCGCCGGAGACTATCTGCTCGGCGCCGCCGCCAGCCCGTTGAATGCCGCCACGGGCTGGCTCAAGAACAAGGGCCGCAAGGCACCCCGGCCGGTCTCGATGACCGCCCTGACCCGGCCGGCGGACATGGCCTATTCCGACATCGTCAGTGCGGCCCATGACGCCCTGCCCGGTGCACGGCTGCGCCGTCGACTGTTCTGGCGCTACACGCTCGTATGGCATCGCCAGTAGCGCATCCCGGACCGCGCTGCCTGCCGAACAGTGCGAGCCGCGGTGCGAACACCCTTCCGCACCGGGCCGGGACCGCTGAGGGGAACTGGAGCGCGGGAACCGGAGCGCATTCTCCGGGTCGGCTGTCGTGTGCCTACAGAGGCGGCCCGTCGCCCTCTTCCTCCTGGTAGGAGTGGCGCTGGCCGCGCCATGCCTCACCGATGTTGTGGTAACCGCGTTCTTCCCAGAAGCCTCGGCGGTCGGCGGTCATGTACTCGAGGCCGCGCAGCCATTTGGGGCCCTTGTAGCTGTAGAGGTGCGGGACGACGAGGCGCAAGGGGAAGCCGTGCTCGGCGGTGAGCGATTCTCCGTTGTGGTGGGTGGCCACGAGAGTCTGGGGGGAGGCAAAGTCGCTGAGCCGGATATTGGCGCTGTAGCCGTACTCCGCCCAGGCCATGACGTGCGTGGCGTGGGGCGAGGGGGGCGCCAGCTCCAGCAGCGTGGTGGCAGCGACGCCGAACCACTCGTGGCCGATCGTGGTGGGTCCTGACGCACAGTGCAGATCGGCGACGACTTCGATGGCCGGCAGGGCCGTGAACTCGTCGAGGGTCCAGGTGCGGTTGTCGCCCGAGGCGGTGGCGCCGAAAACTTTGAGGTCCCAGCGGTCGGGCCGGAATCTGGGGACGGGGCCGTAGTGGGAGACGGGCCACCCCCGGGCCAGCCGCTGCCCAGGCGGGAGGAGCCCGTCGGTGGCGTACGGACCGCCGCCCATGCCGGGATCGTCACTTCCCATCGGTCATCCTCCCTGCTGATCGACAGCGCGGTATCGGACGCATTCTCCTCTACGGCCTTCCATACGGCCTTTCATACGCCCTTCCGTACGGCGCTTCTGTCCGGGGCTCCCATACGGCGCTGCCATATGGGGCTGCCATAGGGGGCTTCCATACGGCGCTTCTGCGGATTCGGCCGGCACCCGCAGCCGGGCGCGTCAGCCGGCTGACAGGCCCACGCTGCCACCCAAGCCCGGCGGGCACTCCACCGCCCCCTTCCCGCACTCGTCCGCGCCTGCCAGGTTTTGGCCCAGCGGGCGGCCGCTTATGGGACTCGCCGTCACGGGCACCTGCGCTGACCAGGCGGTTCACGGCACCGAAAGCCCGGAACGCTCATTCCTGAAGCCAAAACCGCGGTATTCCGCTTCGCCGTCCTCGACGCAGAAGCCTAGGTTGTGTGCATGACGAATGAATCCGTACGCGCCGAGCGGCTGCTGGAAGCCCAGGCCAAAGCCGAGGCACTGTTCCACGAGATCGCGGCCCGTGGCCTGGTGACCTCCGGCGAGAGCGAACGTGCGGTCAGCGACCGCATCCGCGACCTGGCGAACGAAATGTTCGGCACCACCCGTCACTGGCACAAGCGGATCATCCGTTCCGGACCCAACACCCTCCAGCCGTACCGGGAAAACCCACCGAACCGCATCATCGGCACCGACGACATCGCCTTCGCCGACTTCGGCCCGATCTTCGAGGAGTACGAAGCCGATTTCGGCCGCACCTACGTCCTGGGTGACGACCCCGCCAAACACCGCCTGCGGGACGACCTTCCGAAGGTCTTCGCGGCCGCACGCCAAGCGTTCGAGGCCGACCCGGACATCACCGGCAAGCAGCTGTATGCGCAGGTCGAACACCTTGCCGTCGAAGCCGGCTGGACCCTGGGAGGGTGGCACGCGGGCCACCTGGTCGGAGAATTCCCGCACGAGACGATCGACGGCGCCGACATCGAGTCCTACATCGCCCCGGGCAACGACACCCCGCTGCGCCGTACCGACAAGGCCGGCCGGAGCTGCCACTGGATCCTGGAGATCCACCTCATCGATACGGAACGGGAAATCGGCGGCTTCTACGAGCAGCTGCTGGACCTCGGCTGACGCGCCCGGCCGCTTGGCCGAGCAGCGGCGACGCGGCGGTGCGGGCCGCCGGTACCCCTGTTGACCCGCCGGCCGAGCCCAACCACTCTGCGCTCCGTGCCGCCGGTGCACTGTCCCGGGGCCGAGGACCCCGGGCCCGCAGCAACGGTCTACCGGGCCGCGTCGTCGGGGTAGGCGGCGGTCGCCTGAATCTCGACGAGGATTTCCGGGCTGGCGAGGCCGCTGACGCCGATGATCGACCAAGCGGGGTAGGGCGCCTTGACGAGGCGTTGCTTGGCCTCAAGGAAGCCGGGCATGTTCTGGCGGATGTCGACGTGGTAACTGGTCACGTCCACCAGGGCGCTGAGGCCGAGGTTCTCCAGTCGCAGGATCTCCTCGATGCGCCGGATGGCGATCTCGGTCTGTTCCTCGACGGTCTCCCCGGCGACACCGTCGGGGCGGCGGCCGATCTGGCCGGAGATGAACAGGTGCCCGTGCGAACGGATCGCGGCGGCGTGGCCGAAGCGTGCGAAGGCGCTGGTGGTCCCTCCGAAGACCGGCGAGTCGTCGGGGACCTCTACGGGGTAGCTGGGCATTGCGGTGTCCTTTGCTCGTTGTCTCTGTCGATCGGGTAGTGGGTGGGGTCGGTCAGTCGCCCCATCGGGAGGAGTTGCAGGCGTGCTCCATCCGGGTCCGGCCGAAGGCCTCGCGTTCGCGCAGAAGTTCACCGGGTATCGAGTAACGGGGGCCGTTCGCCGGGTTCTTGGCGGCTTGCGCGACGATCGCGTCGGTGAGTGAGCGGATCATCTCCAGCCGTGGATAGGCGGCGTGGACGGCGTCGGCCTGCTCGTCGCTGAGGGCGGCTACGTGGAGGGTTCCCATCGGGCCGCCGAAGTCGAGCGCGACGCCTTCGCGGACGAGTGCGCACAGCGTGCCGCGGCGCTCCGCGATGCCCGCGGAGGTGTGCAGGGCGATGGCCTGCCAGACCTCGTCGGCGTCCGCCGCGGACCGTCCGTGTTCGATGAGGAACGCGGCGGCCCGGTCGGCGCCCTCGACCTCGAACCGCTGGGTGTGCGGGCCGTCCGACGCTACGCCGAGGTCGTGCATCGTGCACGCAGCGAACAGCAGGTCGTCGTCGTAGTCCTGCCCGGCGGCCAGCGCGAGGCGTGCGGCCACGAGCCGGGCGAACAGGTAGGTGCGGATGCTGTGGTTGAACACGGACGGCGTTTCCACCGGCTTGATGAGTTGCACGACAGCGCCGGTGAGCGGTGTGTCGGGCAGCGCGATCAGGTCGGTGGCCGCCTCGTGGGCCACCTGGCTGCGGGGCGTTCCGGTCATGTCCTCAAGACTGGCATTCACCGCTCTGACCAGGTGAGTGGCAATCTTGACCACTATCACTAGAATATTGCCATGACGATGCATAGAGTCGCGGTCCTGGCGCTGGACGGCGTCACCCCGCTCGACCTGGCGATCCCGGCACAGATCTTCAACGCCCGCCCGGAGACCCCCTATGAGGTGACCGTGTGCGGGCTCGGCTCCAAGGTGGCGACCACCGCGGGCTTCTCTCTGGTCACCGATGGGGGCCTGGACCAGGTACGCGCCGCCGACACTGTGATCGTGCCGGGACACGAGCCGCTGATACGGCCGCCGGAGGACGTGCTCGACGTGCTGGCCGAAACACGCGACCGAGGCCGGCGGGTGGTGTCGATCTGCACGGGCGCCTTCGCGCTGGCCGCGGCGGGTGTGCTGGACGGGCTGCACGCCACGACCCACTGGCAGCACATTGACGAGCTCGAACAGGACTTCCCGGCCGTCAGGGTCGACCGCGACGTGCTCTACGTCGACGAGGGGGACGTGCTCACGTCGGCCGGGGTGTGCTGCGGCATCGACCTGTGCCTGCACATCGTGCGCCGCGACCTGGGGGCGGTCGTGGCCAACCGGATCGCCCGCGGCCTGGTGGCCGCACCGCACCGCGACGGCGGGCAGGTCCAGTACGTACCGGCTCCGGTCACCGTGGCCGGAGAGGCGTCGCTCTCCGAGACCCGGGGATGGGCCCTGCACCACCTCGACGAACCGCTCACACTCCGCGTGCTCGCCCGGCACGCGGGCGTCTCCTCACGCACCTTTATGCGCCGGTTCGCCGCGGAGACGGGCGCCACCCCCTTGCAGTGGCTGCTGAGCGCCCGCCTCGGCAAGGCACGTGAACTGCTGGAGACCACGAGCTACTCGGTGGACCAGGTGGCACGGGACTGCGGTCTGGGTACAGCAGCTAACCTGCGTCTGCACTTCCGGCGAGCACTCGACACCACTCCCACCGCCTACCGGCGCACCTTCACGCGTTGACATAGTCCGTGCCTTGGACACCACGGTGGGCCCGACTCGTGGAGACCGTCGCTGACGACGTGGTCACCGTTTGACGACCGGCCGCACCCACGGCTTGCCGCGCCGAACCGAGAAAAGTGTTCCCGGCACGGGGCCGGCGCGGCAGTACCCGGCCGACCCACCGCCCGAGAACCCGGCACGCATGGGTGCCACCCGGGTCGCGGACGGCGCGCGCTTCGCCGGCCGCTACGTGTACAGCCCGCGCCACAGCCCGGCCCCGGTCCACACGTCAGCCCCGACCCGGCACGTCGGCGTTGCTGTGCCGCCGTGGCTACCCCTCGGTGGCGACGCTGATCCAGGCCCTTCAGGAGCAGGCGGCAACAGCCGTCGACAGAGGACCTCACGACTGCCGGACGACCGTTGGCAGCGGTTCGAAGATGGAGCCCCACGCCAGTCGTGGCGGGGCAACGCAGCGCCCCGCAAGGCGGGATCGGTCTCGAACCCCTGGGAGGCGAACGCCTTGTCCGCGATCAACAGCAGTCCGGGCCGGTCGGCAACCGCGCCGACTTACGGTCGAGCCGCGCGGTCAGCAGGGTGTCCAGGTCACTTGTCACAGAAGGTTCCGGGCTTCGTGCGACCCTGCTTGCTGTTGCTGTCCTCCCGTATGTCCTGGCAACTGTTGTGCACTTCGGCCAGGTCGGTCGGGGCCGGGCCAGCCGCGCCGGTCTGGCGTCGGGGCGCTGGGCGGGGACGGCGAGTAAGGACGAGGACCGTTGCTCCGGTCAGCAGCCGTCCGCGACCCACTGCAACTGGGCCAGCGACGCGCCCAGCGAACCGGATATGTCCGGCAGCGCGACCAGCACGATCGTGACATCGATGAGCAGCATGAACGTGCCCAGACAGACGGCCGCCAACGGCCCCCAGATACGCATGACTCCAGCTCCCACACACAGAACGGGCAAGACCCGGACACCTTCCGGGCAAAGTCACAGCCGCCCCAAGCCATACCATCAAGAGCGGAACAATCCGGCGGCAGAATGGAACATCGCGGTGGATTCCCGCACCTTGGACGACATCGATCAGCGCCTGCTTCACCTCCTCCAACTCGACGGCCGGGCGCCCTTCAGCCACATCGCCCAGCGCCTCAAGATCTCCGAGCGCACCGTGGCCCGCCGCTACCAGCGGCTGCGTACGCTCGGACTGCGCATCATCGGCCAACCCGTCCCCACCCGCCTCGGCCTGACCCGCTGGCTGGTACGCCTGCACTGCACCCCCGACGCCGCCGGCACCATCGCCGAGGCCCTGGCCCGTCGTCCCGACACCAGCTGGGTCACGCTCGCGTCCGCCGGCACCGAGCTCTACTGCGCGCTCAACACCCGCACCGCAGACGAACGCAACGCACTGTTACTGCAGAAGCTGCCCCGCACCCCGCACGTGCTCTCCGTCAGCGCCCACTGCATGCTGCGCATCTTCGCCGGCACCACCAGCACCTGGCATGCCAGCCGCATCCACCCCGAGATACACACCAACGCGGTGGATTCCGGCACGCGCAGCGCCCCGCTGAAGCTGGACGCGACCGACCGCACCCTCTTCACCGAGCTGGCCCGGGACGGCCGCGCGAGCCTGCCCGAACTCGGCGCCGCCGCCGGCCGTTCACCCTCCAGCGTGCAGCGCCACCTCGAACGCCTCCGTGGCGAAGGCGCGTTGGCCTTCGCCGTCGACTTCGATCCCGAACACCTCGGCTACCACATGAGCGCCCGGCTCTGGCTGCGCGTGGCTCCCGCGCATCTGCGTACCGTCGGGGAGACCCTCGCCACCCACCCCGAGATCCCCTTTGCGGCTGCCACCACCGGCACTTCGAACCTGGTCGCCGGCGGCGTCTTCCGGGACGCCCAGGACCTGTTCGACTACCTCGACCAGCGCATCGGCCCGCTGCCCGGCATCCAGAGCATCGAGACCGCCCCCACCCTGCGTGAAATCAAACGCCTCGCCCCCGCCGTCCCCTGAGCTTGTCGCGGTCCGGTAGCCGGAACGGGATGCCGTTGGAGAATCTGTTGCGCTACTTCGCCCCCACATTCGGAATGACTCGTCCAGCTAGACCGCGGTGAAGCCGCCGTCAGCGGCGAGCACGGCTCCTGTGATGAAACTGGAGCGTGGTGAGGCGAGGAAGTCCGGCAGGGTCCTGACGCCGGGGCGTAGGTCGACGGCGACGACGCGGGCGCCGCGGGCGCTGAGGAGTGCCACGGTCGCCTTGCCCACGCCGCGCGCGGCCCCTGTGACGAGGGCGACCTTTCCGGCGAATTCGGCGGCTTCCGTGGACGGAGTTGCAGGGGGCATGGTGCGTTCCTCGGGGGAGGGGAGGTGGCTTGTGCGTCGAGGAGGTAGGGGGAGGAGGTGGGTCGAGCTGCTGCGTCGAGGAGCTGCGTTCTGCAGGAGTGGGGGAGGCACTGCGATAGCCGGCGTCGAGCCGTTCTGCACCGATGCACCGAGTCTGGACAGGTCGGCGTCCGTCAACCAGGACGGTTGATATCTGGGTGGGGCACATCCAGCCAGCAGGCCCAGCAGGCCCAGCAGGCCCAGCAGGCCCAGCAGGCCCAGCAGGCACACCGAGCCACTGCCCAGCCATGATCACCTGGGCGGCAACCGCGTGGGCCGCAACCATCTGGCGACGGTGGGGCAGCGGCCGGTGTGGGCGGACGGTGCCCGCGTCCGGGCGGCGCGGAGCGTTCGCCGACGACGGCCTGTCGCACCGGGAGCGCCGCGCCAAGGTGAGTTTCTGCGTCCCGGCGACACGGGACCTGAACCACTTTGCATGACCATGCGCGATGATGCATACTCTTCCCATGTCTAAGGTCCTCACCTCCCTTCCCGCCGGCGAGCGCGTCGGTATCGCCTTCTCAGGCGGCCTCGACACCTCGGTCGCGGTCGCGTGGATGCGCGACAAGGGCGCCGTCCCGTGCACCTACACAGCAGACATCGGCCAGTACGACGAGCCCGACATCGCCTCGGTGCCCGGCCGCGCGAAGACCTATGGTGCCGAGATCGCACGCCTGGTCGACTGCCGCGCGGCGCTGGTCGAGGAGGGCCTGGCCGCGCTGACCTGCGGGGCGTTCCACATCCGCTCGGGCGGGCGCTCCTACTTCAACACCACGCCGCTCGGCCGCGCCGTCACGGGCACCCTCCTGGTCCGGGCGATGCTCGAGGACAATGTACAGATCTGGGGCGACGGCTCGACCTTCAAGGGCAATGACATCGAGCGGTTCTACCGCTACGGTCTGCTCGCCAACCCGCACCTGCGGATCTACAAGCCGTGGCTGGACGCGGACTTCGTGACCGAACTCGGCGGCCGTAAGGAAATGTCGGAGTGGCTGCTCGCCCACGACCTGCCTTACCGCGACAGCACCGAGAAGGCGTACTCCACCGACGCCAACATCTGGGGCGCGACCCACGAGGCCAAGACCCTGGAGCACCTCGACACCGGCGTCGAGACCGTCGACCCGATCATGGGCGTACGGTTCTGGGACCCGTCGGTCGAGATCGCCACCGAAGACGTGACGATCGGCTTCGATCAGGGCCGCCCGGTGACGATCAACGGCAAGGAGTTCGCCACCGCGGTCGACCTGGTGATGGAGGCGAACGCCGTCGGCGGTCGGCACGGCATGGGCATGTCGGACCAGATCGAGAACCGGATCATCGAGGCCAAGAGCCGCGGCATCTACGAGGCGCCCGGCATGGCACTGCTGCACGCGGCGTACGAGCGCCTGGTCAACGCGATCCACAACGAGGACACCCTCGCCCAGTATCACAACGAGGGCCGGCGCCTCGGCCGGCTGATGTACGAGGGCCGCTGGCTGGACCCGCAGGCGCTGATGGTGCGCGAGTCGCTGCAGCGCTGGGTCGGCGCGGCCGTCACCGGCGAGGTGACGCTGCGGCTGCGGCGTGGTGAGGACTACTCGGTCGTGGACACCTCCGGCCCGGCGTTCAGCTACCACCCGGACAAGCTGTCCATGGAACGCACCGAGGACTCGGCGTTCGGCCCGGTGGACCGGATCGGCCAGCTCACCATGCGCAACCTCGACATCGCCGACTCCCGCGCCAAGCTGGAGCAGTACGCCGGGCTCGGCCTCATCGGCACCGCCAATCCCGCCATCGGCGCCGCCCAGGCGGCCGCCACCGGGCTGATCGGCACCATGCCGGAGGGCGGAGCCGAGGCCATCGCCTCCCGCGGCGAGATCTCCGGTGACGACGAGATGCTGGACCGTGCCGCGATGGAGTTCGGCACGGACTGACCAGCCCGCCAAGCGGAAGCTTGGCTCCCCGAAGGGGATGCACCACCGGAAGGCCGGCTCGGCGCCATCGCGTCGAGTCGGCCTTTTCCGTCAGAGCCAGGCACAGGAACTGGTCCTTCTCAGGATCAGCCCTGGTCGCCGGCTGCCGCGCGGCCGGTGGTGCGGGCGTATTGATGGGGTGTCTGGCCGTACTGGCTCTTGAAGGCCCGGATGAAGTGGCTGCTGTCGGCGAACTGCCAGTGGGCGGCCAGTTCCGAGATGCTCGGCCGGTGCTCCGGGGTGAGGAGTTCGAGCCGGGCTTGTTCGAGCCTGGTGCGGCGGATGTACCCGGCGACGGTGTCCTCGGCCGCTGCGAACGCCCGGTGCAGCGTGCGTACGGAGACGCTGAGTTCACGGGCCAGCATCGAGGGGGAGAGGTCCGGCTCGGCGAGCCGGCTGTCCGCGAGGTCTTTCGCCGCCTGGGCCAGTGCGGGGCCCAGACGGGGCTCGGTGCCGTCGGCCTTCTGCCTCAGCACTCCTTTGACCAGCTCGACCAGGGCGTTGTGAGCGGCTTGCGCGCCGAGCGGGGTGAGGTCCCGGCAAGCCTGGTCGACCAGGTTCATGTGAGCCAGGAGCAGCCGCATCTCGGCCGAGGCCGCCGCTCCGGTGACCAGTCGGTCCCGGACCAGAGGCACGAGGGTGGACGAGGGCAGAATCAGTACCGTCGCCGCGGTGCGCCGCGCCG
This sequence comes from Streptomyces sp. NPDC054765, assembly GCF_053612065.1. Lineage (NCBI taxonomy): Bacteria > Bacillati > Actinomycetota > Actinomycetes > Kitasatosporales > Streptomycetaceae > Streptomyces > Streptomyces sp. NPDC054765. The sequence continues at coordinate 75,328 of NZ_JBSHBP010000034.1, forward strand.
CCTCGAAGGTCGGCGGGCCGCTGCGGCGGAGCATGAAGTGCCCTGCGGGGACGCTGTGTTCACCCTGGCACCGCCTGGTGAATGTCCAGCTGTTGTGCCGTACGACGTGCATCAGTACCTGGTCGTCGCGGAGGTGGGGAGCGTCGCTGTTGGTGCCGATGAGCGACTCGCTGCGGACATCGGCGATCACCGAGTCGTGCACGGTGACGGCACGGGCACTGATCCGGAAGTCACCGGTGCTGCCCGGTGTGAAGGCGGGCGCCGGATACGACTCGCCGACCTGTGCTTCCCACCCGCGCCGGAAGCGGCCGAAGCCGTGTTCCGGGGTGTCGGGTGCGGTGACATCCGCGGCGAACACCCCGCTGGATCTGGGCCTGTTCGTCACCGTCATCGCCGCCTCGCTTCCGTCGTGGCGCTGGTGTTCTGCCGATATGGCGTTGCCGTTCAAGCGTAGGTGGTGCCGTTCTTCCTAGCCTGGGCACAGCCGGACAGGCGTACGACGCCTGTGACGGGACGTGCACACCCGGTGCGGCGACCCCGGCTTGAGAGAGGACGGGTCATGGTGAGTGATTCTGCCGGTCGGGCGGGCCGTGTTGTCGTGGTCACCGGAGCCGGGTCGGGTATCGGCGCCGCGGTGGCGCACCGGTTCGCTGCCGAAGGCGCCACCGTCGTGCTCGTCGGGCGGACGCGGGAGAAGCTCGACAGGACGGCCGCGGCGGCTCCGGTCCGAGCGGATGTCCTTGCGCGTACGGCCGACCTCACCGTGCCGGATGAGGCCGATGCGCTGATCGCCTCCGTCGTTGCCGATCTGGGGCGCCTCGATGTCCTGGTCAACAGTGCGGGAGCGCCGTCGTTCGGCACCGTCGAAGCGGTCAGTCCGCAGGAGTGGCGGGCGGTGCTGGCGGTCAATCTCGACGCCCTGTACCACACCAGCCGGGCCGCGCTCCGGCACTTGCGCGGCACGCAGGGCTGCATCGTCAATGTCGGGTCGGCGGGAGGGCTGGGCGGCGACTACGGCATGGCCGCGTACAACGCCGCCAAAGGCGCGGTGGTCAACCTCACGCGTGCGATGGCGCTGGACCACGCCCCTGAGGTGCGTGTCAACGCCGTCCACCCCGGATTCACGCTGCACACCGGGATCACCGCCGGCGTCACCGCCGACATGCCTGTCGTGCAGTCCTTCGCGCAACGCATCCCCTTCGGCCGCGTCGCCGAACCCGAGGAGATCGCGGGCGTCGTCGCCTTCCTCGCCGGCCCCGACGCGCGCTACATGACCGGCACCCAGATACCGGTCGACGGTGGCCTCAGCGCCACGAACGGGCAGCCCCGCATTGCGAGGTGAAGGCTTTCGGAGCGCCCCGCACCGGTGGCGCCGGCCCGACGCCACCCGGACCGCCGCTACGGGAACAGGGTGCACGCCACGGAACAGCCGCCCGTCCCCAGCAGGGAGCTGGGACGAGGGGAGACACCCCGGTTCCCGAACGTGACCCGGCCCCGGCGTGGTGCCCTCAGACGGATGCCATCGTGCGTGCGTCGTCGGGGGTGCCCGGGGGTGCCGGGGCGGCTTCGGCGGGGGACAGAGCGCCGGTCAGGCCGCGTTCATGGGCCCTGACCCCGGAGCGCACCGCCCAGAAGTAGAAGACCGGGGCGGTGACCGCGATCAAGGCGGTGCCGAGCACGCCGGGGAGAACGCCCCGGCCGCCGAACTCCTGGCCGCCCAGCGCGGACACCGTGGCCGTCCACACCAGGAAGACGATCATCCACCAGGCCGGGGCGAATTGCCGCAGCAGGCTCGCCTCTCGCCCGCCCTTGCCGGACGCTTCGCGGCCCTTTGCGCCCTCGCGCCGACGCCACAGCACCAGCGCCGCGACCGGTACGGACACCAGCGTCAGCAGGGTGATCTTGCCGGTCTCCGGCCACTTCGACCAGTACAGCGCGCAGGCGGCGAAGGCGAAGGTGACCGGGCACAGCACCCCGGCGGCCGGCAGCCGGAAGGGACGGGGCAGGTCCGGACGGGTCCGTCGCAGCACCCCCACCGCGACCGGGCCGATCAGATACGAGATGACCATGGCCGCCGACACCACGCCGGCCAGTGCCTGCCAGCTGCGGCCGACGGTGACCAGCAGCACGACGGAGAAGCCGAGGTTGAGCCACATCGCGGGGCGGGCGGTGCCGTAGCGGGGGTGCACGGACGCCAGCTTCCGGGGGAAGAACCCGGTCTCGGCGAGGTTGGTGACCATGTACGCGGCCGAGGCGACATTGGCGATGTTGGACCCGGCCGGCGAGATGAACGCACCGAACTGCAGCATGGTGACGACCCAGTGCAGCATCAGCAGCCCCGCCAGGTCGGCGAACGGCGAGTTGAGGTTCACGCCCTGCCACCCGCCGGACCGCGCCAGCAGCTCCGGCGGCACCGAGCCGAGGTACGACACCTGCAGCGCCAGATAGATCACCAGGCCGAGCGCGAGCGCGCCGACCAAGGCGACCGGGATGGCCCGGCCCGGGTTCTTCGCGGCCCCGCCGAGGTTGACCACGGCCTGGAACCCGTTGAAGGCGAAGACCACACCGCAGGTGGTGACGGCGGTGAGCACGGCCGGCCAGCCGTACGGGGCGAAGCCGCCGTGGGCGGTGAAGTTCGAGGTGTGGAAGCCGGACCCGATCAGGGCGAGCACCGCCAGCACCGGGATGGCGAACTTGACCAGGGTGAGGACGGTGTTCGCGCGGGCCAGCAGCTGGACCGACCAGAAGCAGGTCAGCCAGAGCGCGAGGGTCAGGACCAGCGCCACCACCGTGCCGGAGAGGGTCAGCTGGTGGGTGGCCGGGTCGACCAGGCCCTTCGCCCAGCCGAAGTTCCAGGACGTCATGTACTGGGTGGCCGCGATCGACTCGATCGGGATCAGCGAGGCGGTCGCGATCCACACCGCCCAGCCGGTGAGGAAGCCGAGGACCGGGCCGTGCGAGAGATGCCCGTAGCGGGCCATGCCGCCGGGGATCGGGTAGGCCGAACCGACCTCCGCGTACGACATCGCGATCATGCCGATGAAGAGGGCGCCGATCACCCACGCGACGAGCGCCGCGGGGCCTGCCACCTGGGCGGCGGCGCCGGCTCCGAAGAGCCAGCCGGAGCCGAAGATCGAGCCGATGCCGATCATGATGAGGGCGAAGAGGCTCAGCCCCTTGCGCTCGCCCGCGCTCATGTCCATGGGAAGTGTCGTCCGTCCTGGTGTGGCCGCATGCCCCCTCGCCGTTGAAGGGCCGCTGTCGTCTGCAGCCGACAGCTTATTTCCGGCCAATTGCCGGGAACGCCGCTGCGCTGCCGGAACGCGGCGTGGACCGGCCCCGGCAGAACGCGCGCCCGGCGCCAACGGCCTTGGGCGCACGGCTCGTTCGCTCCCGGACCGCCGCTGGTCGGCGGCCCGGGAGAGTACTGCATGAGACGCGTCACAGCTCCAGGGGGAGCGGGTGCTCGTCCTCAACCCCGTCTGAGCGAAGGGCACCCTGCACCCTCTGTTCTAACTACTGAAATGGATGCCAGTGGTTAGATCGAGAGGGGGTAACCGATCGCGCGGCCTTGAGTGGTTAGATCAGCGGCGGGAATGCCCGAGGCGGACGGCGCCGTCGCCGCCCGGACACTCGGGCTGTCCCAGCCAGTACTCCCGATGATGCCCGGGGTGCCCGAACGCCGCAGCCACGACTACCCCCGCGCGGGCATCACCATGCTTGACCCAGAGGTCAGGCACCGGCCTGGTGACCTGAGTCGTTGATGCCTCGCCAGCGACTGCCGAGGCATCAACGACTCAGAACACCCAGCGCGCCATCGACGCTCCTGTCGTCGGCTCACGCGCTGGGTCACAGCGGGTGAGCCGAAGTGCAGGAGGTGTCACCGGCGGAGCCGGATGAGCCTGCCGACCGGACCGGTCGCCCGGGGCCCAGCTGCTGCACCTGCTGTGGTGCCGGCATCCGCGGACCTGGTCAGCCGTCAGTTCAAACGCTGTGCAGCCCGTGATCGACATCTTGCGCACCGAAGTGACGTACGGCCAGTATCTGGACGTGACTGCCACCGGCACCGGCACCGGCACCGCCACAGCAGACCTGGCATGCGCCCTGGCGGTCATCCGCACAAGACCGCCAGGTACAGCGTGGAGCACCCCCTCCACCTTCCTCACCCTGGCCGCGGCATCCGGCACCACCACACCAGCGAAGCTGCCCTCACACGCTCCCTCATCGCCTACGGACCCTGACCGCGATCGGAACAACGCGTCGAGTGGTGGACAGAGCCACGACACTTCTGGAGAGTGATCATGGGTATGCAACAAGGGGCGCGGGTGAGGGTGGATCGGTTCCCTGACCCGCTCGTGGTCCGGCAGCGGCGTGGTCCGGTGCCGGACAGCCTCGCACGGCTGGCTGACGGCCTCGCCGACCAGGCGTGCCGGCAGAGGCTGGCACGGCTGACCATGGGACCGCCTGGGCACACCGGCCTGGACGGGGCACAGGTCGTGACCGCCACCGAGTACCGGCCGTATGAGTCACTGGGGATTCCCAGCTCGCCGGACGGCGACCGTCTCTGCGCGGAGTTCATGGACGCGCTGCTCAGCGACGAGGTCACGAAGAGCATCCAGGAGAGCGGGCCGATGGCGATCCTGGCCGCCACGGACGCGATCCGGCAGATCCTGGCCGGTCCCGACAACCCTGTGGGGGACCGGCTGGCCGCGCTCGCGGCGGTCATTCCCGCCAAGGGCGGCGAGGCCGGACCGATCATCGCCGAATACGTCGCGCGGCACGCCAAGGACGAAACCCAGGCCACATTGATGGCACTTCGTGACTACTGGGGCAGCATCAACACGTTCTGGCTCCCCCGGGGAACCGGTGACTTCCTGGACCTGTTCGGCGCCGTGTTCATCCTCGCCAGCGCCATCGACTACGCCGGCGCCTCCGATGACTCCGGGGCCGGCGGCCGGGAGGTGCACGTACAGGCCGCTACCGAGGGGACCGTTGCCGTGGCCGGCCGCGCCGCCGACCTCGCGCTCCAGGAGACCGCCCTGACGTGTGGGGTCATGCTCGCCAAGGACGCCCTGTGCCATGCTCCCGACCGGCTCCCCGACCCCCGCCGGTACCTGGCCGACGCGGGCGGTGCGCCGACCCCGCACGAGTACATGTGGGCCCGGTGGTGGGACGCGGCAATGCTGCCCTATTTCCGTCTGGGATTCGGCTCACCGCCCTACCGGATGCTCGACGACGACGGCGCCGGAACCTTCGACGTCGCTTTCCGCTGTCACCGGATCCGCCGAGCGATCGACAACTCCTACCGCTACAACGAGATCATCGGCATCCTCACCGACTACGCCCACGGGGAAACCTGCAACGAGGCGCTGCTGGCGATCGCCGCAGGAGGAGTCCGGGCGGTCACCGGATACGCCGCCGCGTGCGCCCGCGTCGTCGATGACGTCTTGACGTGCGACTGCGGAGCAGACGGGCATGAAGAGGTGGCCGAGACGGCGATGGGCGGGCTGGCCTGGTATCTGGTGACCCCCCGCTACGGGGTCCGCGCCCAGCTGCATGCCTTGTCCACCACTACAGGCGACTTTCCGCGGGTGTTCTCCCTGCGCACGGCAAAGCCACAGTTCGGATCGATCGCGCGGACCAGGCTGGACGACGGCGAAACGCTCCACGGCCCCGGCTGGGAACCGTTATGGCACGAGGACGACACACCCGAAACGCACTGGGTCGATCAACTCGCCGAACGTGCCGCACGACGCGTCGTCACCGCCGACACCAGCACCGTCACCACCCACGCCTGTGCCACCGCGGCACACAAGGCCATCAGTGCCTGTGCCACGGCCACGCCCGACGATCTGCCGCAACTGGCGTTTCTTTGGCGTGAGTTGTTCCTGACCGCCGCCGCCCACACCCTCGACACCACCACCACCGTCGACGATGTCGTCACCCGGCTCGCCGACCTGACAGCCCGCGTCTGGGAGCATGTCATCGCCGGTCCGGGAATCGTTCCCGACCCGCCCGGCGACGCCGACACCATCCTGTCGATCGACACCTACCACGCCGTCTGGGACACCTACTCCCTGCCGCCCCGGCAGGGGATCCCCATCCGCCGAGCGTTCATCGGCACGCTGGCGAGCAGCGTGGAACTCAGCGGAATCGGCCCGTGCGGCCGGCTGATCGACGGCATCGTCACCGCCCTGACACCGCACGACCAACCACATCCCCAGCCAACCCGGCCTGCCGTGACCAAGAAGGATGCCGGCTGACTTGCGGAGGGCATGCGCCATGCACAAGACCACCCCGAAGGGCAAGATCCGGAGTACGGCGGGAGTGCGGGTGAGAGATCTACGGCTGATCCCCCCGGCCCCCCACGCGTGGCCTCTGGCAGGCCACTTGGTGCCTTTGGCACGGGACCCGTTGGCCTTCTTGAAGTCGCTGCCCGCCCACGGAGCACTGGTCCGCGTCCACATGGGACCTGTGCCGCTGGTGGTGATCTGCGATCCGGAGCTGACCCATCAGGCCCTGGTGGACGACCGCGTCTTCGACAAGGGCGGCCCGGTGTTCGAGCGCTTCCGGGACGTCCTGGGTGACGGCCTCAGCAGCTGTCCGCACCATGCTCACCGTCGGCTGCGCCGACTGGCCCAGCCTGCCTTTCATTCCGGCCGTCTTCCCGGATACGCACGGACCATGACCGCCTGCCTCGAGGAGGTGACCGGTTCCTGGATGCCGGGACGGCCCCTGGACGTGCCCACCGAGATGATGTCGGTCACCTCCCAAGTCACGGCCGCCACCCTGTTCTCCGAATCCTTGCCCGCAGCCGAGCTCGGACGGCTCATCGGCGACGTCAAGACCATCGCGGGCGGGGTCTTCCGGCGCATGTTGTTGATCCCGCCGCTGGACCGGCTCCCCACTCCGGGCAACCGCGCCTATCTGCGCGCACGCACACGCCTACGTCACACTTGTGACCTGGTCATCGCCGAGCGGCGGGCCGACGGCACCGACCACGGTGACCTGCTCTCGGCCCTGGTCGCAGCGCGCGACCCGGAAGACGGCGGCCGCGGCATGACGGACGCGGAAATCAGCGACACGATCCTCACCGTCTTCCTGGCCGGGACGGAGACGACAGCCGGCACCCTGGCCTGGGCACTGGACCTGCTGGCGCGCCACCCCGAGTTCGAGCAGCGGCTGCACGCCGAGGTCGACACCGTCCTGCGCGGAAACCCTGCCACTCACGCCGATCTGCCCCGTCTGGAACTGACCGAACGCATCATCAACGAAACCCTCCGGCTGTACCCCCAGGGCTGGTTCCTCACCCGCACAGTCACCCATGACACCCACCTGGGCAGGCACCCACTCCCCGCCGGCACCAGCCTCGCGTACAGCCCCTATCTCATCCACCACCGCCCCGATCTCTACACCGACCCCGAAACCTTCGACCCCGACCGCTGGGACCCCCAGCGCCCCCAGCCTCCCCGCAACGCCTTCATCCCCTTCGCCACCGGCGCCCGCAAGTGCATCGGCGACACCTTCGCGATGGCCGAGGCCACCCTCGCCCTCGCCACCATCACCGCCCGCTGGCGCCTGAAGCACCTGCCCGGCCATCACCGGACCCGCCCCGTCCTGGGAGCGTCAATCGGACCGGGCGAACTTCGGATGCAGCCCACACCTCGGTAGAGGCCCTGACGCGCTTCGGCCCAGCGGGGCGGGCCGCTGAGCCGAAGCACGAGAGTTGTCACAAGGACAGGCTTCGCCTGGAGAAGACCCGATTGCCACCTGCACGATCGCTTCGTGGCAGGGGGCGGCCGGAGTCCTTCCGCCCCGACGGGCTGGCTAACCTGTAGGCGGAAGGGGAGTGCACGCGATGGAGGCAGGGCCGACCGGTGGCGGTCAGCACGGGCAGGGTTCGCGGCGGCGCCGGGAGATCGTGGCCGCGGTCCAGCGATTGCTCGGCGAATGGGGCAGCTCCGAGCGGCTGACGATGCGGGCGGTCGCCAAGGAGGTGGGCATCTCCGCTCCGAGCATCTACCTGCATTTCCAGGACAAGACCGAGTTGGTGTGGGCGGCGCTGGAGGACCGCTACGGCGAACTGGCCGCCCAGATGGCTGCCGCCGCCCTGGCCGGCGACGACGCGGATCCGAGGGTCCGGGTCCGGGCGCAGGCGCACGCGTACTGCCGGTTCGCCCTGGGCAGTCCAGGCCACTACAGGCTCATGTTCGAGGTGCACCAGCCGACGGCGGACCCGAGCAGGATTGGCGCCCACCCAGCGCGCCACATTTCCGCCGGCCTGCGCGCCGGCCTGCACAGTTGCACGGAAGGCGGGTTCGGCCTGTCCCTGCCGGTGGAGCAGGCCGCGCAGACGCTGTGGGCCGGCCTGCACGGCATGGTCTCGCTGCACCACAGCCTCTACCGCGACGAGTCCTCGGAAGACCTGATCCTGCAACTCGCCGACGGACTGGTCGACTCGCTTGTCGCCGGCGCCGGCGCCGCCCGATTCCTCACCGGAAGCGGATCCGAGACCGAGGCCTCGCGCAGGATCAGGGCGCTCAGGAGTATCCCGGGGCCGGAGGGCCCTCAGCCGTAGCGGGAACCGTCGTCCCTTGCCAGGGGCGGTTCCCGGCGGCGTATCTCGCGTTCACACGTCCTTCATGTCGCCAATAACCCTTTGCATGGGGCTGGTTGCTGCCCCGTATGTGCAGGAGTACAGTCGCCGCTGAACTAAGTTAGGCGCTTAGGGCAACCATATGCTGCCTGACCCTGGGTCGCCCGTTGCTGCGGGCTGGACGGAAGTGGATCCGCCCCATGGACATCTCCATCGACTTCGACAAGTGCTGCGGTGCCGGCCAGTGCGTGCTGGCGGCGCCGGAGGTCTTCGACCAGCGGGACGAGGACGGCGTCGTGGTCCTGCTCGATGACAACCCGCCCGCCGAGCAGGCCCAGAACGTGGTCCAGGCCGCGGCGGTCTGCCCGGCCGCCGTGATCCAGGTGCGGGTGTGAGTGCCACGGCCGCCGCTCCGTCGCGGATCGCCGTGGTCGGCGCTTCCGCGGCCGGACTGAGCGTCGTGGAAGGGCTGCGGCGCGAGGGCTACACCGGATCGCTCACGCTGATCGGCGAGGAAGAGCACCTTCCCTATGACCGGCCGCCGCTGTCGAAGCAGCTGCTGTCCGGCGCGTGGGACACCGACCGGCTCCACCTGCGCGGCGAGGACGACATCGCCACCCTCGACCTCCAACTGCGCCTGGGCCAACCGGCCATCGCTCTGGACACCACCGCCCGCCAGATCACCCTGGCCGACACAAGCCTCGTCGGTTACGACGCCCTGGTGGTGGCCACCGGCACCCGGGCACGTCGGCTGCCGGGCACCGAATCGGTGCGCGGGGTGCACGTCCTGCGCACCCTGGAGGACGCGCTCGCGCTGCGCAAGGACCTCGCAGAGCGGCCGCATCTTGTCGTGGTCGGCGGCGGCTTCGTCGGTGCCGAGGCCGCCGCCGTGGCCCGTGGCCTGGGCTGCGAGGTCACCCTCGTCACCGACACCGCCCAGCCGATGGGCGACGCCCTCGGTGACGAACTGGGCGCCCTGCTGCGCACCGTCCACCACGAACACGGCGTACGGATCGAGACCGGGGTCCGCGTCGACCGGGTCCTCACCGACGGCGGGCGGGCGCGCGGGGTGCGTCTCGCCGACGGCCGCACCCTGGCCGCGGACGCCGTCCTGGTCGGCATCGGCGCCCAGCCCAACACCGAGTGGCTCACCGGCAGCGGCGTCCCGGTCGGCAACGGAGTGGAGTGCGACGCCACCCTGTACGCCGGCTCCGGGGTGTGGGCGGCGGGCGACGTCGCCTGCTGGCTCAACGCCCGCACCGGTGAACCCTGGCGGATCGAGCACCGCACGAACGCCGCCGAGCAGGGCCTGGCCGTCGCCCGCAACATCCTGGCCGGCCCGGCGCGGGCCACCCCGTTCGATCCGGTGCCCTACGTGTGGTCCGACCAGTACGACCTGAAGATCCAGATCTACGGCCGGACCCGCGGCGCCGACGAGATCCGCGTCGTCGAGGGCAGCACGGCCGAGCGCAAGTTGGTCGCTGTGTATGGCCGGAACGGCCGGACCTGCGCTGCGGTCGGCATCAACATGGTCCGGGCCCTGCGCGGCTACCGGGCACAGGTCGCCGCGTCGGCCCCCCTTCTCACCGGGAGGGCGGCATGAGCGACACCCTGCGGGCCGGTGTGGTCGGCCTGGGAATGATCGGCGGCGGTGTGGCCGTCAGCCTGGCCCGCAGCGGACGCGTCCCCGCGGTCCACGACGTCCGGCCCGACGCCGCCGCGGACCTGGCCGGTGTGCCCGATCCGCTCGGCTCGCCCGCCGAGTTGGCCAAAGTCTGCGACGTCGTGATGGTCGCGGTGGTCAACGCCGACCAGGCACGCGAGGTCATCGGCGGCGAGAACGGCCTGCTGCGGGCGGCCCGGCCGGGCCTGACCGTCGTCCTGCTCGCCACCGTCGCCCTGCCGGTCGTCCACGAACTGGCCGCGCTGTGCGCCGGACACGGCGTGGGCTTCCTCGACTGCGGGGTGACCCCCGGCGACAAGGCCGCCTTGAATGGCATGATCGCCATCCTCGGCGGAGAGCAGCGCACCGTGGACGCGGCCCGGCCCGTCCTCGTGGACTGGGCGAAGAAGGTCGTGCACTGCGGCCCGCCCGGCGCCGGCATGGCCACCAAGATCGCCCGCAACGTGATCACCTACGGCAGTTGGCGCACGGTCGCCGAGGCCGCGGCACTGGCCCGCGCCGCGGGCGTGGACCCGGCCCGGCTCGCCGAGGTCATCGACGCAGCCGACCCCGAGGGGCGCACCCTGCTGCAACTGCTGCGCATGCAGGACGCCGACGGCGTGCTGCCCGAGGCCGTCGGCCAGCAGATCGAACCTTTGATGACCAAGGACCTCGATGCCGCCCGGGACCTCGCCGCCGCCCTCGGTGTCCAGGCCCCCCTCGTCGAGACGGTGCGTACGCAGGCCCGCCGCACCCTCCAGCCGGACGCCGAACCGGCCCCAGCACCGGCCCCGGCACCGGCGAAGGACGATGTCCACGCCTACGGCCTGCACATGATGGACCAGGCGTACGGCCCCGGTTTCAGCACAGCGGTCCAGGACGCAGACGACCCCTTCACCACCGAGACCGTCGACTACCTCTTCGCCCAGGTGTGGGGCCGCGAGGGCCTGTCCGTCCGCGACCGCCGGCTGCTCACCCTCGGCGTCGCCGCCACCGTCGGCCGGCCCGAACTCGTGCAGATCATCGCCAACGGCGCGCTGGTCAACGGCGAACTGAGTCCGGATGAGCTTCGCGAGGCCGTCCTGCACCTGGCCGTCTACACCGGCTGGTGCAAGGCCACCGCCACCCACACCGGCGTCACCGCCGCGATCGACGCGCACGCCGCCGCGCAGCGCCCCACCAGCCAGCCCCCCACCACCGCGCAGGAGCAGTAATGACCGAGATCCTCGTCAACCAGCCCGTCACCCGCGACCCTGGCGCCCCCCTCGACCCTCCGGCCGAGTACACCAAATTGAGGGAGGAGCAGCCCATCGTCAAGGTCCGCTTTCCCAACGGCTCCACCGGCTGGCTCGTCACCCGTTTCGAGGAGGGCAGCCAGGTCTTCACCGATCCGCGCCTGAGCGCCCGCCGCCCGCGCCACGACACCCCCGAGGGCGAGGTCGCCGAGGCGGGCGAGGACGCCCCCTTCGACGCCGGCTTCGTGATGATGGACGAGCCCGAGCACGGCGCCTACCGCCGCCTGCTCACCGCCCGTTTCACCCCCAAGGCCGTGCAGAACAATCTCCAGCCCTACCTCGACAAAATCGTTGACGAGCACTTGGACGCCATCGCCGCGGGCCCCGAGACCTTCGACTTCGTCCAGGCCATGGCCCTGCCCATCCCGTGCCTGGTGATCTGCGAACTCCTCGGTGTCCCCTACGAGGACCGTGACGGCTTCCATGAGGCCACCGTCGACCTCATGGACATGGCCAAGAGCCGCGAGGAACGCGACAAGGGCGCCCACTGGCTCATCGACTACATCACCAAGCTCGTCGCCGACAAGCGCAGTACCGGCGCCAGGGACGGCATCCTCGCCGAACTCATCAACAAGACCGACGGTGAGGACTCGGCCCTCACTGAGAAGCAGCTCATCGGCCTCGGCGTGCTGCTGCTGTTCGCCGGACACGACACCACGGCCGCCATGATGGGCCTGTCCACCCTCACCCTGCTCACCCACCACGAGCAGCGCGAGCAGATGCTGGCCCACCCCGAGAAGATCGGCACCACGGTCGAGGAGCTGATGCGCTACCTCACCATCGTTCAGTTCGGCCTGGGCCGCGTCGCCAAGGAGGACCTCGAACTCGCCGGCGCCCACATCAAGAAGGGTGACCTCGTCGTCGTCGCGATGAACGCCGCCAACCGCGACCCCCGTGCCTTCCAGGACCCCGACACCCTCGACATCGACCGCAAGATGGCCCGGCACATGGGCTTCGGCTACGGCGTCCACGCCTGCCTCGGCCAGAACGTCGCCCGCGCCGAACTCAGGACCGTCCTGCCCAAGCTCTTCCAGCGCTTCCCGGGCCTCCGCCTCGCCACCCCGCTGGAGGAAGTCCCTATGGACTTCACCGGCACCAACTACGGCGTCCGCAAGCTCATGGTCACCCGCTGACCCTCCAGCCACGCGCTGCGCGCCCTCGGGGCGGACGGCGCCTCCCGGGGAGCGGTCCCGCCGCGGCATGACCCCCACGTTTTGATAGCGAAGGAGTACCCCCTCATGACCGTCTCCTCCGAACACGCCCCCACTCTTCCGCTGAAGCGCGGGTGTCCCTTCTCCCCGCCCGAGGACGCCACGGCCTTCCGGGAGAGCGGCCGGCCGCACCGGGTGACCCTCTGGAACGGCAGCACCCCCTGGCTGATCACCCGGCACGACCACATCCAGCAGCTCCTCGGGGCACTCGGCAAGATCAGTGCGGACGTCACCGACCCCGGCTTCCCCCACACCAGCGACGCCCAGCCCGCCGTCGAAGGCAACATCTTCTTCCGCAAGGACGGAGCACAACATCTTCCGGTGCGCCGCATCCTCAACCCGGACTTCACCGCCAAGCGCTCCGAAGCGCTGCGCCCGCGCATCGCCGAACTCACCGACCAGCTCATCGACGACCTGCTCGCCATGGACGAGCCTGTCGACCTGGTCGAACACTTCGCGCTGGCCCTGCCCACCGTCGTGATCTGCGAAGTCCTCGGCGTCCCCTACCAGGACAGCCCCACCGTGCACGAGTCCTCGAAGAAGATGGTGCAGCTCAGCATCGCGCAAAACGAGAAAGTGGCTGCGCACCGCGCGCTGCACGACCTGTTGACCCGCCACATGGAGAGCAAGCGTTCCCGGCCCGACAACGGACTGCTGTCACGCCTGGTGAACACGCATGTCGACGAGAAGGGCGACCTGACCTTCGAACAGGCCGTGGGGCTCGGCGTCCTCGTGATCGGGGCCGGGCACGAGACCACAGCCAACATGATCGCCCTCGGAATCCTCGCGCTCCTGCGCGAACCCGCGCAGCGCGACGTCCTGCTGTCCGACCCGGCGGCGTACGCCTCGACCGCGGTCGAGGAGATGATGCGTTACTGGAGCATGGTGCAGACCGAACCGCGCCGCGTCCTGACCGAGGACATCGAGGTCGGCGGCGTACTACTGAAGGCCGGCGAAGGAATCATCTGCAACCTGCCCGCCGCCAACCGGGACCCCCTGGTCTTCGCCGAGCCCGAACGCCTGGACATCACCCGCAGCGAGCGCAAGCACATGGGCTTCGGCTATGGCGTGCACCAGTGTCTGGGTCAGAATCTCTCCCGGGTCGAGATGCAGGTGGCCTGGCCGAAGCTGTTCGAACGGATCCCGGGCCTGCGGCTCGCCGTCGACGAGAGTGAGCTGCACTTCCACGACGACGCCCTCACCTATGGAGTCGAGACCCTGCCGGTGACCTGTGGAACAGGCCGGGACTGAGTGTCCGCGAGCGGCGCATCGTCACGCTCACGGTCCTGGCCATGCTCCAGTCCCTCCACATACACGGACACTTGCACGTCAAGGCCGCCCTCGACAGCGGTGACCTGACCGAGGCCGAACTCCGGGAGATCGCCGTGCAGATCGCCTGTTACGCCGGCTGGCCCGTCGCCACCGCGAATGGACCGTGGACAAAGCCACCGGCAGGACATCAGGAGTGGAGGACCTGTGACCGGACGTCTCCAAGGAATGCGGGTTCGGCGTGGCCCCGGACGGCCGACTGTTCCGGAACCAGGCCGGAACCTACGTGGACGCTTCGGCGTATGGCACCACGTGGGCGTGGGCACGGAAGTCCGTCCTGACGCGGATGGAGCTTGCCTCCGGCCTGGCCAAGCGGCCCTACGACCTCCGGCATGCCGGGATCTCGTTCCGGCTGTACTCCGGTGTGGACCCGGCCGAATGCGCACGCCGGGCGGGCCAGAGCATCGAGGTCCTCTTCCGCCACTATGCCAAGTTCCTGGACGGCGTCCGGGAGCAGGCCAACCGTCTCATCGAGCAGTCCATGCAGGAGTGGGACCGCGTCAGCCAGGGCGCGGCGCCTGCCGGGTGAGTCGGGGGTTTTGGTCCGTGACTGGTCCGGAAGAGCTGGTCAGGAGCGGGATACGGGTGGGGGGAACCGGGAGTTACGACGTAAACCGGGCCCCGCTCTGAGCGGACCGGGCGGAAGGCGCCTGGCGGGCAAAAGCCCAGGTCAGGCGCCTTTTCTCGGGCCCCTAGAAGAAGCCGAGCTTCTTGGCCGAGTACGAGACCAGCAGATTCTTCGTCTGCTGGTAATGATCCAGCATCATCTTGTGCGTCTCCCTGCCGATGCCGGACTGCTTGTAGCCGCCGAATGCCGCGTGGGCGGGATAGGCGTGGTAGCAGTTGGTCCATACGCGTCCGGCCTGGATGGCGCGGCCGGCGCGGTAGGCGGTGGAGCCGTCGCGGGTCCAGACCCCGGCGCCGAGGCCGTAGAGGGTGTCGTTGGCGATGCCGATGGCGACGTCGAAGTCGCTGAAGGGGGCCACGGCGACCACCGGGCCGAAGATCTCC